>DATNEW010000022.1 GCA_035606695.1 Gemmatimonadaceae bacterium | reverse complement strand
CGAGCTCCTCGATGTCCCCCGGAGGTTTCCTTGCCTCGAGACTCCTCAAAGCAAGCGTATGCGGTATTACCCGGCCGTTGGGCCGGCTATCCCCCAGACATCGGCAGATTGCTCACGTGTTACGCACCCGTTCGCCGGTTGCCCATTGCTGAGCCCCCGTGACTTGCATGTGTTAAGCACGCCGCCAGCGTTCGTCCTGAGCCAGGATCAAACTCTCCAATGGAGTATTTGAAATAGCTCTACCGAACAGCTGTCTCCACGCTGTGAAGACAGCGTGTCCGAATCACAGAAATGTTCAGGTCTGAACTCTCCCCCCAAGCGCCTGAACGCTCAAGGATCATCGAGTTCGCCTCGCACATCCGTTCTTCCCAAATTCAATTATCAAACAGCGTTACACCTTCAGTGCGTCGCATTCAGCGACAGCCTTTAATCATACAAGAGTCAGGACGCATAGTCAAGTGATGCAAGCGCTTTCACCGCTCAGCTCGCCCCACCCACCACACCAGAATCAAACCCAGCCATACATACCATTCAGCCAGACCGACTCAGCCCAACACCCACCGCACATCCTTCAGCCCGAATCACATCGAACCAATTCGCGGCGGGTCCGAATAGTAAACACTTCTACCGTGCAAAACAACCCGCAGATGACACAAACTCCACACCACAGTTCACCAAACTACACCCTACGAAATCGAGCCAGTGGGCCGTGTAGGAATCGAACCTACAACCTAGCGATTAAGAGTCGCTTGCTCTGCCAATTGAGCTAACGGCCCAGAGCAGTGAAACAGCCTTTTTCCCCGCCGGTCCCCACACCCAAGGACCACCGCAGGACCACCGCGCGCCCACCAAAAGCATTGTGGCGCGCCAGGAGGGAATCGAACCCCCGACCCACAGCTTAGAAGGCTGTTGCTCTATCCAACTGAGCTACTGGCGCTTCATCCACACTGGTGCACCGCGCACCCACAGGATACCGCAGGTCTTTGCAGCTCTTCGCCGCGTGATGCTGCGCTTTGCCGCTCGTTGCAGGTCGGGGCGCCCGGATTTGAACCGGGGACCTCCTGCTCCCAAAGCAGGCGCGATACCAGGCTACGCTACGCCCCGCGAGCCTTCGAATGTATCCAGGCCAAACACGGAGCGCAACTGGGCCGCGGTCGCTCCCATCCCCTGTCCGCCGCCCTCCCGGTCGGCTCGCAACCCCGTCCCCCGGGCGAGCTTACGCGCCGCGACGACGCGCGCCTACCCCTCGCTCGGCAAGCGATCGAGCAACGCACCAAACGCACGCGCGCGATGACTCACACGCGCCTTCGCCTCACGCGTCGCCTCGCCAAACGTGCGACCCAACTCATCGGCGAAAAAATACGGATCGTAGCCAAACCCTTCGCTGCCCCGCGCCTCGGCCACGATGCAACCATACACCTCACCCCGCTCGACCAGCTCCCGGACCCCGTCGACGTACGCCGCCGCACACACGTAGTACGCCCGTCGATCCGCGGCCTCGCGCAACGCCTCCTGCAGCAGGCGGTTGTTTTCATCGTCCAGCGCCTGTCCGCTCAGATCGGTGCGGCCACTCCACCGTTTGCTGTGCACCCCCGGTCGGCCGCCCAACGCCACGGCGCCAATCCCGGAATCGTCGGCGACGGTCGGCATTCCTGTTTTCTTATTAAAGAATCGTGCTTTCGCGAGCGCATTCTCCTCGAACGTGTCGAAGACCTCGAGCGCGTCTTCCTCCGCGGTCTCCATCACGCCGGCGTGGGAGAGATCGATCACGTCGATCGCGCGCGCCGCGAAGAGCGGCCGCAGCTCGCGCAGCTTCCCCGCGCTGCGTGTCGCCAGCAGGACACGCCTCACGGACATCCGGGGGGTCACGCCGCCTTCACCGGCATCAGCAGCCCGCAACAGCCCTCAGGCGCCGAGGACGCGCCGCTGCGCCGCGTCGAGCTCGTGCAGGCCCTTCACCGCGAGATCGAGCAGCTGGTCGAGCTCCCCACGATCGAACGTGCCGTGCTCGCCCGTACCCTGCACCTCGACGAAGCGCGCCTCACTGCTCATCACGACGTTCATGTCCACCGCGGCCCGCACATCTTCCTCATAGTCGAGATCCAGCCGGGGCGTCGTGCCGATGACACCAACGCTGATCGCCGCGACGCGGCGCTTCACCGGGGTCGTCGGCAATCGTCCACTTTCCACGAGCCAGTCGAACGCGTCGACGGCGGCGACGCAGGCGCCCGTGATCGACGCGGTGCGTGTGCCGCCGTCCGCGACGAGCACGTCGCAGTCGAGCTTCACCGTGTACTCGCCGAACCGAAAATCGTCGAGCATCGCGCGGATGCTGCGGCCAATGAGACGCTGAATCTCCTGCGTGCGGCCGCCGACCTGCGATCGCTCGCGCGACGTTCGCGTCTTCGTCGCGCGCGGGAGCATCGCGTATTCGGCCGTGAGCCAACCCTCGCCGCGCCCGCGCTTCCAACCCGGCACGCCCTCTTCGACCGACGCGGTGCACAAGACTTTCGTCGCGCCGAACGAGACGAGACACGAGCCCTCCGCATACGGCGCCACATGACGCTCGAGGGTGATCGGACGCGTCTCATCGTTTCGACGGTTCACGCGCGGTGATTCAGTTTCAGCGGCCACGAAGTCGCTCGACGGTTGCGGTGGTGGAATGTCCGGGAGTCAGCGGAATCACGACGACGTCGCCGCCCCAGCTTCGAACTTCGTGCGCGCCGACGATCGTCGATTCATCATAATCGCCGCCCTTCACCAGCACATCCGGCCGCAGCCAGTTCACGAGCTCGAACGGTGTGTCCTGCTCGAAGACAACGACCGCGTCGACCATCCCGAGCGCGGCGAGCACATAGCATCGCTCGGCGGCGTTGCGAATCGGCCGTTCCGGTCCCTTGTTGAGCCGCCGCACCGAGTCGTCGCTGTTGACCGCGACGAGCAGCGCATCGCCGCGGCTCGCGGCGCCAAGGAGCAGATCGACGTGTCCCGGATGCAGCAGATCGAACACGCCGTTCGTGAGGACGACGCGCCCGCGCACATTCGCGCGCCATGCTCGCGCGCGGTCCCAGGTCATGATTTTGTCGAGCGGCGGGGCGCGCCGTGGATCGCTCAAAGCGGCCCCTGGGCGTGCGGATGAAAGAGCACGTCGCGCGCGTACATCGGCAGCTCGATGCGCTCGTAGTACTCCGCCTCGATGCGAATGTCGCTGTTGCTGCGCCGCACCGAAATCTGCCGAGCGTCGTCGGGCAGGTCGAGCGAATCGGCGCTCGCGCGCAACCGCGCGACGATCTTGTCGACGGGGCTATGCGCGGCGAATCGCACTTCCTGTCGCATGGCGTCCTGAAATTCGTAGTAGCGCCAGTAGACTTCGCCGATGTTGACGCCAAAGTAGATCACCGCGGCGACGATGAGGAGGGTGAACAAGCACCCGACGGAGCTGGCGCCGCGGCGTCGAGTCACCAATTGCTCTGCACGTCCTCGATCACTTTCTGCACGATCTTCGTGATCGCCTGCGTGCGGCCCTGCGGTTCGGCGCGCTCGTCGTAGTCGGCTTCCTCTCGCAGTCCCTTGTTCGCGTACAACACGTGGCCGTTCGACTGATCGACGATTTCGATCTCGATCGTGATCTGCAAGCGGCGGCGCGCGGTGAGCGTCTGATTCGGATCGGCGCTGAAGCCCACGGGGACGTCGGCGTCATACGATTGAATGACGCCGTGCACGAGCGCGTCCGCGCGATCGGTTGGCGCGTCGCGCAATCCCAATCGACGACGCAGCTCGCGGTGGAACTGGTCGTACAGCTCCTTCGGCAGATCGGGCGACGCGGTCTGATTGTCGAACGTGGACAGGGCGACCGTGCGGATGTTGGACGGCAGTCCGCCACCCGTGAAGTGATAACACCCGCTCGCGAGCAGCAGCGCGGCGCTACCGATCAAACCGCCAAATCGACGCATCGAAACCAGGAACCTCAGAGGTGCGAGTGACCGTGAGCGTGAGCGACCGCCGAGCGCTCTCATTACGATAACGTACGTGCGCCGGATCGGTACGATCCACCCACTCTACTACCCGGCCGTCGACCACGCGTTCGGCGCGCACCAGCGTGTCGCCGTGAAAGGTCAGCCGCCACGCCACTGGCGAACCCACGTCGGCGCGCATCGTCGTGCCTTCTACACGGATGACGGTGTCCGGCAAATTTGGCAACGCGACGCGGCCGAGCGCTGCCCAGAGCAGCGGCGGCGGCGGGACGATGCGGCTGACCAGATCGGTCATCGCGGACGCGGGAAAGCGCAGCGAATCGCCAATCAGCACCGCCGCGCCGCCGCCGAATCCGCCGGCGAGAAAAAAGTCGAGGCGTCCGCTGTCCGGTGCCGCCAGTCGCGCCGCGCCATCCCCGCGGCCCAACATCTCGCGATCCTGGAGCTCCCAGTTGAACATGATGTGCTGGTGTCCCGACAGCGCCGGCTTGGGCAAGCGTGCGGCCGGCCGCGCCTCGCCCTCGAGCGGCGACAATCGCGGCACGCACGCGATGATTCCGAGCGTCGACGCGACGCATGCAATGCCGATGGCGACTCGTTTCATGGGACGAACAGCGCGCGAACGTTTCCGGGCAGCGCCACCAGGCGACCCTGCGTGTCGATCGACACCAGCGCGGTGCGCGCGGTCACGAGTCGCTCGCCGCTGTCGGCGCGCGTGATGAGATAATCGAACGTGATGCCGCGCGAGCGCACTTCAGCCAATGTCGTACGGACCCGAATGAGATCGTCGTAGCGAGCGGCGCCATGAAAGCGCGCCGACAAATCCGACACCGCGAGACCGATGCCAGCCCGCTCGATGTCGGCGTAGCTCATGCCGCGCGCGCGAATGAAATCGGTGCGCCCGACCTCGCACCAGACGAGGTAGTTCGCGTGGTAGACGACCCCCATCCGGTCGGTCTCGGCGTAGCGGACGCGAAACTCGACGTCATGGTGCAGCGGCTGGGCATCGGCCGCGGATGATGGATTCGTCACGATGAAAAGATCCCTGGCACGCGAACGTTTGTAAAGCGAGCGCCGCACAACTACACTTCGCGCGTGCTCAACGCGCCCTGCTACGTTCTGTCGGACGCACACCTCGGCTTCGCGCACGACGACGTCGAACGGTCGGTCATCGCGTTTCTTCGCCACGTGGCGACGCACGCGGGCTCGCTGCTCATCAACGGCGATCTGTTCGAGTTCTGGTTCGAATGGAAGACCGTCATTCCGCGCCGCGCGTTTCGCGCCGTTGCGGCGCTCGCCGACGTGGTCGACGCCGGCGTTCCAGTGACGATGATCGCCGGCAACCACGATTGCTGGGGCGGCGACGTGCTGCGCAACGACGTCGGTGTGGACTATCGTTTCGGTCCACTTGTCGCCGACATCGGCGGCTGGAAGACACACGTGGATCACGGCGATGGACTGCGACCAGCCGAAGACAAGGGGTATCGCGCATTGCGGCGCGTGTTGCGCAACAGGCTGGCGATTCGCGCCTATCGCTGGCTGCATCCCGATCTCGCGACGCCGCTCGCGACACACAGCTCGAACACGAGCCGCACCTACACGGCGCGCGACGGCGGCCGCGGGCTTCGCGACGCCGCGGAACGCGTTGCGGCGGCTGATCCGTCGCTCGACCTGATCGTGTTCGGTCACTCGCACGTCGCAACGCTCGAGCGGCTTGCGGCCGGCCCAGTATACGCGAATCCCGGCTCGTGGCTCGATGCGCCAACCTTTCTCGTCATCGACGACGAGCGCGTCGCCATGCGCCAGTGGCTCGGATCAGCCGAGAGTGCGGATCTCCACACCCTCCATCGTTCCGCCAAGGAATCGCTGGCCTAGCTGCAGGAACATCAGCGGATCGTCGGACGCCACGAAGCGATACGTCGGATCGGCGTCCATCGGTGCCGCGATCTCTTCCGCGGCAAGCATGCGCGCCGTCTCCGCGGCGGTCTCCTCGGCGCTGTCGATGAGCTTCACGCTTTCGCCAAGCACCTCGCGCAGGACAGGCTTGAGCAACGGATAATGCGTGCAGCCCAGCACGAGCGTATCGATCTCGGCCGCGAGCAGCGGCGCGAGGTACTCGCGAGCGACGACGCGGGTCGCATCGTGCTCGGTCCACCCTTCCTCGACGAGCGGCACGAACAGCGGGCAGGCGCGCGCGGTGATCATGACGTCGGGATTGATCGCGCGAATCGCGCGCTCGTAGGCGCCCGACTTGATCGTGCCGACGGTTCCGATGACGCCGATGTGTCCCTGTTTCGTCGCGGCGACGGCGGCGCGCGCTCCGGGCTCGACGACGCCGATCACCGGCATGTCCATCTCATCGCGCAATACATTCAGCGCGTGCGCCGTCGCGGTATTGCACGCGATGACGATGCCCTTCACGCCTTGATCGCTGAGAAAGCTGGCGATCTCGCGACTGTAGCGGCGCACGGTATCGGGACTCTTGGGTCCGTACGGCACGCGCGCGGTGTCGCCGAAGTAGACGATGCTCTCGTGCGGCAGCTGGCGAATCACTTCGTGGGCCACGGTGAGACCACCGATGCCCGAGTCGAACACGCCGACGGGTGCGACGCTCCCCATCAGCGTCTGAGCGACGCCGTGAGCGCGGTGCCGCGCGGCGTCATCCGCAGGCCCAGCTTCACGGGGACGTCCCACAAGTGCGCGGCAACGAAGGCGTCGGCGCCGGCGAAGAGATGATTCGCCACGAGCAGCGCGGCCCAGTCCTCGACGTGCGCGTCGCGCGAGCGAATCTCGCGCGAGGTGAATCGCGGATCCTGAATCGTGGCAGCCGTGCCCTGGTACGACTGCACGATCGAATCGTCGACGAAGCGCCGCGCTTCGTGCGCGTCGGCAGCGGATTCGTGCAGCATGCCGATGCTGATCGCCTCGACGAGCATGAATGCGGCGGCGGCCTTGTGACGGCCCAAGCGCGTCTGTGAATAGCCCGGCGCGAGGAACGAGTAGAAGAACGCGCGGCGCGGTGAGATCGGCGGCTTGAGCGTCGTATCGACCGTATTTGGGATCGTGGTGATGCGGCCGCTGATCGAATCAGGACGCTGCGCGGCAAGGGGCGCGGCCAGGATCGCGACTGCAATGAGCGTCTTAAGAATGTTCATAAAGCAGATCCTCGACTCGCCTCGCATTCGCGAGCGCTCGCGAGGATGACGTAGTGGCGGGAGTGCATGGGAATCGAACCCACCCAACCCGACGAAGTCAGGTCGCAAGCAGTTTTGAAGACTGAGACAGCCACCAGGCTGCATCCACTCCCGTAGGTATCACGCAAGCACGAGACCGCGAGCGCGACGCGCGACCACTTCGCCGATCTCGACCGCCCCGGGCACCAACGAAAGATACTCGGCCACGCGGGAGGCAGGCACGAGCACGAGCATGCCGCCCGACGTCTGCGGATCCATGAGTAACGCGCGGTCGACGGCCGCCACACTGCCCCACTCGACTCGCTCGGCGAGGTACTCGTCATTGCGCTCCGCGCCGCCGGTGCGGATGCCGCGCGCCCACGCGTCGCGAGCGCCGGGCAGCGCCGGCACATCGGCGGCGCGGATGACGAGCGTCACCCGACTCGCTTCGGCGATGTGATTCGCATGACCGAGCAAGCCGAATCCTGTCACGTCGGTGGCGCAGACGGCGCCGACCATGAGCGCCGCGCGACTCGCGCCTGCGTTGAGCGTGCACATCGATGCGTACAACGCGGAGCGCTCATCTGTTCCCAGCTCGTCGCGCTTGGCGGCCGTCGCCAGGATGCCGGTGCCGAGCGGCTTCGTGAGCACGAGTCGGTCGCCGGCTTGCGCATTGGCGTTGCTGAGAATGCGCTTCGGGTGCGCGCGACCCGTGACGGCGAGCCCGAACTTCAGCTCTTCGTCGATGATGCTGTGGCCACCGACCACCAGCGCCCCCGCTTCGTGCACCTTGTCCTGGCCGCCGCGCAGGATTTCGGTGAGCACGTCCATCGGCAGCTTCCCCGATGGAAATCCGACGATGTTGAGCGCGGTGATCGGCTCGCCACCCATGGCGTACACGTCGGACAGCGCGTTCGCCGCGGCGATCTGTCCGAAGAGATAGGGATCGTCGACGATGGGAGCGAAGAAGTCGACCGTTTGCACGAGCGCGAGGTCGTCCGACAGCACAAAAACCCCCGCGTCGTCGAAGGTCTCGCGCCCAACGATGAGGCGCGGATCCGACCGCACGGGGACCCCACTCAATGCGCGCGTGAGGTCACCCGGACCCAGCTTGGCGGCTCAGCCCGCGCATCGGGCGAACGCGGTCAACCGGAAGAGCTGCTCCCGGCTGTTCGTCCGATCGATCGTGTCATTCATGAGAGTTAAGGAATTGCGACCACGGCCTCGATCTCGACGAGCACACCGCGCGGCAGGCCGGAGACCTGCACGGTAGAGCGAGCGGGACGCGCGTCGCCGAGTGCCTTGCCGTACACCTCGTTGACGCGCGGAAACTCGTTCATGTCGTGAAGAAAGACGGTGGTCTTCACGATGTCCTTCCACGTGGCCCCGACGGTAGCGAGCACCGCGGACAGATTCGCCATCACCTGCTGCGTCTGCGCCGTGACGTCGCCCTGCACGACCTGGCCCGTTGCCGGATCGAGCGCGATCTGGCCCGCGGTGAACAGGAATCCATTGGCGACGACGCCCTGCGAATACGGACCGATGGCGGCGGGCGCCTTGTCGGTCTGGACGATCTTCAAGCTCACAAATCGCTCCTCGAGAGAGTTCGAGTGAGTTCGAGAGAACTCGAACGTTACGGAACCGCCGTAGCGGGATGATCGATCGGAAGACTGAAAAAACGAATCGTGTTGCGCGCGGTCAGACGCCCGAGCGCCGATGGATCGACGCCGCGTGCGGCGGCAACGCGCGCGACGGTGAAGCTAACCCAGGCAGGCTCGTTGCGCTTCCCGCGATTCGGCACGGGTGCCAGGTACGGTGCATCGGATTCGACGAGCAGCCGATCGTCCGGCACGAGGCGAATGAGCGCGTCGTCGTCCCACTTCTTGAACGTGACGATACCGCTGAACGACACGTACCAACCAACGCCGAGGGCTGCTTCCGCGAGCGCGTGCGAACCGGTGTAACAGTGCAGCACGCCACGAACACCGGCGCTGCCCGCCTCGACGATCATGGCGCGCGTGTCCTCCTCGGCGTCACGGGTATGGACGATGACCGGACGGCCGAGCTCCCGCGCCAGCGCGAGCTGCGCCGCGAACGCGCGGCGCTGGCGGTCGCGCGGCGAATGGTCGTAGTGGGAGTCGAGGCCGCACTCGCCGATGGCCAGCGCGCCGCGCGATATGAGATATCTAATAGCCGCTTCGTCGCGCGCCGGATCGAAGTCCGCGGCGTCGTGCGGATGCACGCCGACGGTGGCGAACACGAACCCGGGATGCGTCGCCGCCAGCGACGCCGCGCGTTCGGCCGCCGCGATCGACTCGCCGATGCAGACGACCGCCAGCGCGCCGGTGATCCGTGCCCGCTCGACCGCGGCATCGCGGTCGTCGTCGAACGCCGGGTCGGCGAGATGGCAGTGGCTGTCGATGAACATCGGGCGTGTGGGCGTATGGGCGTATGGGCGTATGGGCGAAAACAAAACCGGCCGTCGCGAAAACGCGACGGCCGGCTCAAACTGCGCAGAAGACCGACTTACGGAGCGCCGACGGGGGACGGACGCTCGCGACGACGGCCCTCGGCCAACGCGCGCGACGTACCCTTGTGCTCGGCGTCCGGTGTACGCGGCCAGCGACGCTCGATGTAGAGGAGGATCGGACCAGCGACGTAGATCGAGCTGAACGTACCGGTGAACACACCGAACGCCATGATCCACGAGAACGGGCGGATTACTTCGCCGGCGAAGAGCAGCAGCGCCAGCGTCGCCGCGAGCACGGTGGCATGCGTCAGCACCGAGCGCGGCAGCGTTTCGTTGATAGAGCGGTTCAATACGTCGCGCAGCGATTCCTTGCGCTGTTTCTTCAAGTTTTCGCGCACGCGATCGAAGATGATGATCGTGTCATTCAACGAATAGCCGATGACGGTGAGGATCGCCGCGACGACGGTCAGCGAGATCTCGAGCCGCAGCATGGCGAGGAACGCCATGGTGGTGAAAATGTCGTGCGCCGTGGCGACGACCGCGGCGACGCCGAAGCGCCACTCGAAGCGGAACGCCAGATAGATCAGCGTGACGACGAACGAGATGAGGATGGCGGTGATCGCCTTGTTGCGCAGCTCGTCGCCCACGCGCGGACCGACCGACTGCTCCGACGACGTGACCGTGTTGCCCGGGAGGCGAGCGGCGAGCACCGTCTTGATGGACGTTGCAACACTATCCGCGTTCGTCGCGGCGAGCCCCTGCTTGAGCGGCGCCTTGACCATGTAGTCGTTCGGACCGCCGAACGATGTCACTTCCGCGCCGGCGAATCCCGCCTGATCGACGGCGCCGCGTACCACGTCGGCCGGAGCCGGTTGCGCGAAATGCAGCTGAATCGCGGTACCACCGGTGAACTCGACACTGTAGTTCAGCGCGCTGCCGTGCCGTTCCTTGTGCACGACGAGGAGCGCGAGGCCGAGCACGATGAACGCGACCGTCGCAATGACGGCGGTCTTCCAGTGCTTGATGAAGTCGTACTTGGTGTCGTGAAGAATGCGCAGCATGGATGACCCTTAGATGCTCAGCGTCTGGGCGCCGCGCGAGCGGTTGAGCCACAGAATGTAGAAAGTGCGCACGACGAAGATCGACGTGACGAGCGAGGCGACGATACCGGCGATCAGGGTGACGGCGAATCCCTTCACCGGACCCGTGCCGTACTGGTAGAGGACCGCGGCCGTGAGGATGGTCGAGACGTTGGAGTCGACGATCGCCGGCATGGCGTGGCGGAAGCCTTCATCGATCGACGTGCGCACCGTCTTGCCCCGGGCGAGCTCTTCCCGAATGCGCTCGAAGATCAGCACGTTGGCGTCGACCGCCATACCGATCGACAACACGAAGCCGGCGATGCCGGGCAACGTCAGCACGGCGTCGAATCCAGCGAGCACGGCGAGCGTGTAGAGCATGTAGAGGGTCAAACCGCACACGGCCAGGAAGCCGGAGAAGCGGTAATACACGAGCATGATGATGACGACGAGCGCGACCGCGATGATCGAAGCCGTCAAACCCTTGTGGATCGAATCCTTTCCGAGGCTGGGACCGATCGCCTGCGTCTGCGCGACGCGGAGCGGTACGGGCAGCGCGCCGGCGCGAAGCACGAGCGCCAAATCCTGGGCATCGGCGAGCGACTTGCCGCCCATCGTGATCTGGCCGCGCGTGCGAATCGCGCTCTGAATCACGGGCGGACGACCCATCACGCGATCGTCGAGGATGATCGCCATGTAGTCGTTGACGTGCTTGCCCGTCTCGTTGCCGAAGCGGCGGCCGCCTTCGTTATCGAGCTGGAATTCGACGACCGTGCCGTCGGTGCTGCTCTGGTTCGGCTGCGCACCGGTCAAGTGATCGCCCGTCATGATCGGCTTCGCGTCGACGAGGTAGTACGCGCGATACCACTTGTTCTGCAGCGACACCGTGTCCGTGCTCGGCAGCAGCTCCTTGCCTGGCGGCAACGCGGCCTTGACCGCGCTGTCGCTCAAGTAGCGATCGAGCGTCGGGATCTGGTCCATCGCCACGTAGAACTCGCCGGGCATGCCGCCCTGCTGAATCAGGCTCGAGAACGCGCCGCCCGGCTGCAGCTTGAGCGAATCGGCCGACGCGGTGTCCTTGCCGGCCGCCGAGGCGAGCTTTTTCGACGAATCCGCACCCTTCGTCGTGTCGGCCGTCTTGAGCAAACCTTGAAGTCCCTTGTTCGCGATGCTCTTCGACGTGTCGGCAACGCCCGCGGTCGACGCGACTTTGCTGAGACCCCGCGCCTTCACGACCTGGTCGAGTTTCGGCAGCGAGCGTTCGAGCGCCTGCGTCTTGTCGGTGATCTCGAACTTGAGCACCGCCTGCTCCTGGAGCAGCGCGCGCGCGCGTTCGGGATCCTGAATGCCCGGCACCTGCACCGCGATACGGTCGTTGCCTTCCTTCTCGACCACCGTCTCGGACGTACCGAACCCTTCCATGCGCGTGCGAACGGTCTTGAGCGCGCGGTCGATCGCTTCACCGCGCTGCGAAGCCGGGATCGCCTGCTTCTCGTCGTTGATCTCGAGCGAGACGTACATGCCGCCGCTGAGGTCGAGACCCTCCTTGAGCGGCACGCGACGGTGCGTCACGTCCTGGAGAACGCCGTTGGCGTCGCGCTCGCGGGTAGTCACGTCGCGCGGAATGAGCGCCCAGATCGACAGCAAGGAGAGGGCGACGATGATCGTAACACGCCACTTCAGGGGCATACGACTGCGGGGAGGAGGTAGAGAGCGAAAATTCCGAGCGAAGGTGCGAAGCGCCGAAGCGAGGAACTATGTCGTCAGATAGAGAGCGAAAATTCCGAGCGAAGGTGCGAAGCGCCGAAGCGAGGAACTATGTCGTCCAAGTAGAGAGCGAAAATTCCGAGCGAAGGTGCGAAGCGCCGAAGCGAGGAACTATGTCGTCCAAGTAGAGAGCGAAAATTCCGAGCGAAGGTGCGAAGCGCCGAAGCGATAAACCGTGTGCCGGCAGGAGTATTTCGTCGAGCCTATAACGTTAACTGGCTCTTAGGCTTGGGTCAACGCGAGGCGAGCGCTCTCGGCATCGCGGCCGAGCTGTGCAACAAGGGCTTCTACGCTCGCGAAACGGGTTGTGTCCCGTAGACGACGTATCAACTCCACCGATACAGCTTCGCCATACCAGTCACCGGACACATCAAACAAGTGCACCTCGAGCGTCCGCGTCGCATCGCCGAACGTGGGCCGGCCGCCGAGGTTCATCATCCCGCCGAACGAACCACGCGAGGTGCGAGTGCGGACCGCGTATACCCCGTCCGGCGGAAGAAGTTTGCGCGGCGACGGCAGCGCGACGTTGAGCGTCGGATAACCCATCAATCGCCCACGCTGTTCGCCGGAAACGACGCGTCCGCGGAACGCATAAGGGCGTCCCAGAGCTCGCGCGGTCCGCTCCAGATCGCCGTGCGCGACGGACGTGCGAATCGCACTGCTCGAGATCGGCGCGCCGTTCGCGTCGAGCGTCGCGGGAACGACGTCGACGGCAAAGTCGTGCCCGGCGCCAAGGGCGCGGAGGAACGACGCATCGCCATGGCGGCCGCGGCCCAGCCCATGATCGTAGCCGATGACGAGCTCGCGCATGCGGTACCGTCGCACGAGGAGATCGAGCACGAACGATTCGGCCGATCGCGCCGCCAAATCGGCTGTGAACGGCAGCACGATCACGTCGAGCGGGCCGCTGTCGGCGAGGGCATCGAGTTGTTCGTCGTCCGGCGTGAGCAGCATCGGCGCGGCGCTCGGGTTGACGACCTCGAGCGGATGGGGCCGAAACGTGACGAGCGCCGCGGGAAGCTGCGTGCTGTCGGCGCGTTCATGCACGCGGCGCAGAATGTCGCGGTGGCCGAGATGCACGCCGTCGAACGTGCCGACGGTGAGGACGCATCCCTGCGCGAGCGCGGGAAGCCCCAGCGCGTCAGGCGTCATGGAGCACCAGCTTCGGCCGGAGCACGTCGTTCTCGCGCTCGGCGATCGCTATAAGAGAATGGTCATGATCGACGAGGGCCACCCTGCCCGACTCACCTCGGGCATCGATGCTGTTGCCATGGAGCACGCGAGTCAGCTCGGCCGCGTCGATGGTGCGGCGCGGCATGGCCGGAATGGCGTCGCCGAGCGGGGCGAGCGTGATCTGGCCGCGATCGATGTCGTCGAGTGTCGTGGCGCTCGAAACGTCGAACGGACCACTCCGCGTGCGACGAAGCGCCGCCAGGTGCGCCGCGCTGCCGGACAGGCGGCCGAGGTCGCGCGCGAGGGCGCGGATGTACGTGCCGCCGCCGCACGTGATGCGCACCGCGAGGTCATTCCCGGCACGGTGGAGGATTGTCCATTCGTGCACCGTCACGCGGACGGGCGGGAGGTGGAGCGGCGTGCCCTTTCGCGCGGCGTCGTACGCGCGCTGGCCGTCGACCTGCTTCGCGGAGAATGACGGCGGAATCTGATCGATCGCGCCGGTGAGCCGAGCGATCGCATCGGCGATCGCCGCGTCGCTCGGCGGCTCTGCCTGGCGAAGCACAGTGCCCGTGAGATCGTCGGTGTCCGTCTCGGAACCGAGGCGGATGGTTGCCTCGTAGACTTTGGGTTCGCCTTCGACGTACGGAATTAGTCGCGTTCCGCGACTAATTAAGACGACGAGCAGTCCCGTCGCGAACGGGTCCAGCGTTCCCGTGTGGCCAACGCGTTTCGTGCGCAGCGCGCGGCGAACGCGGGCGACGACGTCGTGCGAGGTGAGGCCCGCCGGCTTGTCGACGAGGAGGAGGGCGTTGGGCGACCCGACTCGATCCGCTGCCGGCGGCTCAGTCGTCGGCGTCGCCGCTATCGGGTGGGATCGTCCCATCCTTGATCTGAGCAAGGAGATCCTCGATGCGCGTCGCGCGCGCGATGCTCTCATCCGGCTTGAAGACGATTTCCGGCGCCAGGCGCAGGTGGAGTGCACGTCCGACGCGCGAGCGCAGGTGCAGCGCCACACTCGCCAGTCCCTCGAACGTCACCTTCTTCTCGGCGTCCGAGCCCATCACGCTCACGAACACCTTGGCGTGCCGCAAATCGCGCGTCACTTCGCAGCCCGTGACGGTCACGAGTCGCGAGATGCGCGGATCCTTGGCGTCGTTCGCGAGGAACAGCGCCACTTCTTCGCGAATGGCTTCCGCCACGCGATCGGCGCGGCGGGGAGCGCCCCCGCCGCCACTGCGTGCACCGGGCATGTCGCGATCAGGTGGGGATCGGCGACTCGAGGGTGCGCGCGACCGACTCGGTGCGATAGCACTCGATCACGTCGCCAACCTTGATGTCGTTGAAGTTTTCCACCGCGATGCCGCACTCGAAGCCTTCGCGCACCTCGCGGACGTCGTCCTTGAAGCGCTTGAGCGACGCGATCGTTCCGTCGAAGATCTCGACGCCGTCGCGGACGACGCGCACGCGACCCTGGCGATTGATCACGCCGCTGCGCACCGAGCAGCCCGCGATGGTGCCGATGCGCGAGACCTTGAACACGTCGCGCACTTCGGCTTCGCCGCTGATGACCTCGCGCTCTTCCGGACGAAGCATGCCTTCCATCGCCGCGCGGACGTCCGCCACCGCCTCGTAGATGATGCGGTACAGCTTGATGTCGACGCCTTCGCGTTCGGCCGCCGTGCGCGCATTGTTGTCCGGGCGCACGTGAAAGCCGATGATGATCGCGCCGGCGCTGCGCGCGAGCAGAATGTCCGACTCGGTGATGGCACCGACGCCGCGATGCACGACGTCCACCTTCACTTCGCCGGTCGACAGGCCGATCAATGCGTCGGCGAGTGCTTCCGCCGGGCCGCCCTGGTCCGCCTTGATGATGATGTTGAGCGTGTGCACGCCGCCCGAGGCGACCTGCCCCATGAAGTCTTCCAGCGTGACTCCGCCGCGCGTGCCGCGCCGGCTCTTCGCTTCGCGATCGAGACGTTCGCGACGCTGCGCGACTTCGCGTGCCGCGGCCGCGTCTTCGACGACCACGAGCTGATCGCCCGCCATCGGCACGCCCGCGAAGCCGAGGATCTGCGCCGGAATGGCCGGACCCGCCGACTTGATGGCCTTGCCGCGTTCATCGAGCAGCGCACGGACGCGGCCGGAATACATGCCGGCGATGAAGTCGTCGCCGACTTTGAGCGTCCCGTTTTGCACGAGCACCGTGGCAACCGGGCCCTTGCCCGGATCGAGCTGCGCTTCGACCACCGTGCCGATCGCGCGACGATTCGGATTCGCCTTGAGGTCGAGAATTTCGGCCTGGAGAAGGATCTGATCGAGCAGCGTGTTGACGTTCGTGCCTTTCTTCGCCGAGATCTCGGTCGAGAGCGTCGTGCCGCCGAACTCTTCGAGCACGACGGAGTGCTGGAGCAGCTCCTGCTTGACCTTGTTGGCGTTCGCCTGCGGAAGATCGATCTTGTTGATCGCCACGACGAGCGGCACGCCGGCATTCTTCGCGTGCGAGATCGCTTCGATCGTCTGCGGCATGACCGAGTCGTCGGCGGCGACGACGAGCACGACGATGTCGGTCACCTGCGCGCCGCGGGCGCGCATGGCGGTGAACGCTTCGTGGCCCGGCGTGTCGAGGAACGTGATGTTCTTGCCGCTCGGCAGCGAGACGTGATACGCGCCGATGTGCTGCGTGATACCGCCCGCTTCGCCCGCGACGACGTTCGCCTTGCGGATGTAGTCGAGCAGCGACGTCTTGCCGTGGTCGACGTGGCCCATGATGGTGACGACGGGCGGACGCCACGCCAGGTCTTCCGGCTGGTCGACTTCCGCGGCGACGCCGGCTTCTTCGGCCTGGTATTCGTCTTCTCTAACAGCCTGGAAGCCGAACTCGCCGGCGATGAGCTCGATCTGATCGAAGTCGAGGCGCTGGTTGATGGTGACCATCAATCCAAGATTCTTGAACGCGAACGCCACGATTTCCGTCGCCGGCACCTTCAGGATCTGCGCGAGCTCCGAGACCGTGATGAATTCGTTGACGCGCACGGTCTTCCGCTCGCGCTCGGCCTCCGCCGCGCGCGCGGCCTCCATATCTTCGCGCGTGCCGCGGCGCATGTCGCTCGCCGTACGGCGCGACGGCGCGCCACGCAGCGCGGCCATCGTCTTGGAGATGTTTGCATCCACCGCCTCTTGGTCGACGGCTCCGCGTTTGCCTTTCTTGCGACGCCCGCCACGATCGGCCACGCCGGCGCCTGCACCGGCACCACCGCCGCCTCCTCCACCCCCGCCGCCACCCCCACCGCCGCCTCCGCCACCACCCTGCGGACGCTTGTCGTCGCGACGACCACCGCCGGGGCCACCGCCCGGCGCGGCCGAGGCGATCGGTCGCGGCGGAAATCCGCTGCTGGCGACGGGACGCGGACGTGGCGCGCCCGGCGTGACCGGACGGGGGCGCTGACGCTCCGGTGCCGCGGGCGTCGAGCTGGCGGCGGCCGCGGAACGTGCGCCATCGCCAACGCTGACGGTGCGCGGCACTTCGGTTTCCATCGTGGCGCGCTCGCGCTCTTCTGCCGCGGCCTGTGCCGCTTCGGCCTGGGCGCGAGCAGCTTCCTCGAGACGCAGCGCATCCATGCGCGCGGCTTCCTGGCGGGCGGCTTCCGCGGCTGCCGCTTCACGCTCGGCCGTGGCTTTCGCTTCAGCTTCAGCGGCCGCGGCGGCGGCTGCCGCCTGCTCTTCGGCGGCGGCCTGCACGTCGGCGGCTTTGCGGCGACGGCGGACCGGCGCTTCGCCGGCGGCGGCGGGCGCCGGCGCGGCCGCGACCGGCGCGGGTTCGGCGGCCGCCGTCCGACGGCGACGTGTGGTCGGCGCCGGTGCGGCCTGCTTCTCGGCGCGCACGCGCTTTTCCCGCTCCCAGCGGGCGCGAATGCGAGCGACCTGATCGTCGGTGAGCATGCTCATGTGGCTGCGAACGGGAATGTCCATGGACCGAAGAAGTGATTGCACCTCTTCGGTCGACACGCCGAATTCGTTCGCCAACTCACTGACCGAAAGCTTGCTCAAACATCCTCCTCAGATCCCTGCCGGGACGATTCCGCCAATTCACGAACGCCGGCCGCCAATTGGCGGTCGACAATACCGACTACAGCCGTCGTTTCCCGCCCTACGGCGGCGCCGAGTTCGGCAGCCGATGGGACTTCTATAAACCTAACGCGCCGAGCATTGAGCAACGGCACGAGCTTGTCCAGACTGTGTCTCGATGCATCGCTCGCCACGACGGCGTAGGCGATCTTATTTCGCTTTGCACCTTCGCGCACCTGCTCGACTCCGATCACGGCGTTTCGGGATCGGACGCCAAGGCCCAACAACCGCATGATGTGCTGGCGTACCCGATCATCCATGAGGAGAAAACTCTCTGACTGTTCGGGTACCCTGCCCTCGTGATCGTTCCCCGCTGCGGCGCTTCGCACCTCCGCTCGGAATCCCACTCTCAGGCCGCGCTATCACCCTCTCCCCCGCCTTGCTCTTCACCACCATCATCCGTCGTGAGCTCATCGATCAACGCCATGATGCGATCGGCCTCTTCCGGCGCAATGCCCGGGAGCTTGAGGAAATCCTCGCGCTCGAGGTCAATGATGTCGTTGAGCGTGCGATAACCCGCGTCCTCGAGCACCGCCACGGTGGCCGGCGGCATGCCCCCGATGTCCGAGAGGCGAACGTCGGCCACTTCTTCACCTTCCTCGGGCAGCGGTTGAAACAATTGACCCTCGCCGCCGCGCTCCAGCCACTCGCGGCTCGAGTAGAGGTCGATCTTCCAACCGGTGAGCTCGGACGCGAGACGAACGTTCTGTCCGTTGCGGCCGATCGCCAGTGAGAGCTGGTCTTCGTCCACGACCGCCTGAATGGTCTTGGACGTTGGATCGCTGAACACGCGCGCCACCTTGGCCGGCGCGAGCGCCAGCTTGGCGAAGCGCTCCGGATCGGGCGACCACGGCACGATGTCGATTCGTTCGCCGTTCAGCTCGTTCACCACGGCTTGCACGCGCGAGCCCTTGAGCCCGACGCATGCGCCGACGGGATCGATCGAATCGTCGCGCGAGAAGACCGCAATTTTTGTCCTGCTGCCCACTTCGCGGGCCGCGGCCCGGATCTCCACGATGTTCTGCTGGATCTCGGGCACCTCGAGCTTGAACAGCGCCTTCACGAAGAGCGGATCGCCGCGGCTGAAGATCAGGCGAGGCCCCTTGGGCGTTTCTTCGACGCGCTTCAGGACGGCGCGAATCGGCTCGCCTTGATGAAAGTGCTCGCGATGATTCTGCTCGCGATACGGAATGATGGCTTCCGCCTCGCGAAACTTGTTGAGCATGATGACGAGCTTGCCGCGCTCGATCTGTTGCACTTCGCCCGAGAGGAGGTCGCCGACGCGCGTCGCGAACTCGTCGCGAATGCGCGTGCGCTCGCCTTCACGGACGCGTTGAATGATGCGCTGTTTGGCGGCCTGCACGGCGGCGCGGCCGAAGACGGCGAAGTCCACCGGCTCTTCCATGACGTCGCCCATCTCGAACGACTCGTCGAACGCCTTGGCGTCGTCGATCGAGATCTCGTTGCTGGGATCCTGAACGTCGGAGACGACCGTGCGCAGGAGGACGATGCGAATGTCGCCCTTGCCGTCATCGATGTCGACTTCGGCCTTGACGTTCGGCCCGTATTTCTTGGCGAGGGCGGCGAGAATGCCGTCCTGGAGCAACGCGTACAGTTCCGCGCGATCGAGCTGCTTGGTGTTCGATACCTCGCGAAACGCGGCGAGAATCTCTGCAGAACTGACCATCCAGAAATCCCTCTTGAATTGCAGTTTGTCGCGGTCCTGATGCTTCCTCGCTACGGCGCTTCGCACCGACGCCCGGAATTCCGCGTTTTAGACTTTCTAGATTTTGAAGGCGAGCCGCGCCTCCTTGACGTCAGCCAGCGGAATTCGGCGCTGGACCTTCCTCCCCTTCTGATTCAGCTCGAGCACCACCACCGCCCGTCCGGCGTCTTCTTCTTCGACCGCCACAATCCGTCCTTCGAACCGGCCGCCGTGATCCGGCGCCAGCGCGTTGGCCCACTCACCGACGAAACGTCGCCAATCGGACGGCCCGTTCAGCGGCCGCTCGCCTGGCGACGAGACCTGCAACACATACTGCGGCGACACGAGCTCGCTGCCATCCAACCGCGCCTCGAGCGCACGCGACGCCGTGGCACAATCGTCCACGCTCACCGCCTGCCCGTCGCGCCGATCGATGCGAACCTCGAGCAACGGCCGACTCTTCGTTCCACCACGCCGCAGCTCCACGAGATCGTACCCGACCGCGTCAAGCTGCGACACGACAACATCTTCCAGCGCGTCCTTCACATCGAGTCGAGGCGAAAGCAAGAAAGACCCAAGAACAAAAAAATGTGGGGAGCCTCCCCCACATTTCACTCGCGACCACAAGAGTCGCGTAGCAAGAGTAAAGTAAGGCCCTCCAGTGCATGCGGGAAGGGGCACGTGCGGGATTGACCAAGCGTGCGCGCGCTCGTCTTTTCCATAGGACCAAGTACCGACGTCGTTCCCTCCTCCTGCCGCGCCCCAGACAAATGAGTCATTCAGCCAAGCCGATGCCGGCCTGGCGCCGCCGTGTCGCGGTGCGCATCGCACGCGTCCCGGCAGTCGCAACGCTGGCCGCGCTGTCGATGCTCGGTTCCCTTGCGTCGCCTGCCCGTGCGCAGTCGGACTCCGTGACGCGCCGGCCAACTGAGCTCACGCTGCTCGTGGGCGTCTCGCAACGCCGACAACACGATGTGACGGCGTCGCCACTGGTCTTCGGCGGCTCGGGCTTCGACGGCGCGGCAACGTACGCGCGCGCGCTCAGTCGCACCTTCGCGTTCGACGCGGGCATCGCCGGCGGAACACATCGCCTCGGAACGGCAGCCAGTGCCGCGCGCGAGAACGTCATCGAGGCGGGCGCGCACGTCTCGGTGCTGCGCACTGTAATCGGAGTCGACAACGCCGCACGGTCTCTGAGCGTCGGTCTGGCGCTCGCGGGCGGCGTCATCTCGAACCAGCACGCCTACGCGACGCCGACCGAAACCACCGCGAACTTCCTCATGGCTTCGGCCACACTCGGCCCCGACGTCGTATGGCGCGAGCGGATGCGCTCGGGCGTCGCCAGTGTCGAGGTGCGCACCCCGATCGCCGGGCTCGTCGATCATCCGTACTCCGAAGCGAAAGTCGACTACACGCCCGTGGCGATCCGGACGGTGTCGTTCAACACGCTTCGTGCGCTGGATGGCTCGATCACGTTCGCGCCCGCATCGACACGCCGCGCCGGCCTGCTCGTGGCGTATCGCTTCTCGCTTCTGCGCTTTGCCGACGTGCAGCCGTTCGAGGCCGCGACGCAGTCGCTGTCCATTGGATTCGCCACGCGCTTCGGCGCGCGCGGGCCGCGCTGACCGTGCGCCTGACTTCGCGCGGGTTCGTCGCCGGCCTGACGCTGCTGCTCGCCGCCGGGTGCGCCGACTCGATCGTCGGCACGAATTCCGTGGCCGACCACGGCACCGTCTTCGACGATCTCTGGCATCAGGTCGACCTCCACTATTCGTACTTCGACCTGAAGCACATCGACTGGGACTCGCTGGGCGCGCACTACCGCCCGATCGCGCTCGCGGCGACGACGGACGCGCAATTCGCCACGGTCCTGTCGCAATTGCTAAGCGAGCTGCACGACGTTCACGTCTCCCTGACGCCGCTAGGCGCGACCACCACGATGCGGTACATCTCGCACGCCGAGGCAGCGCCGACGTTTCATGATGAACGGCGGACGATGGCGCGGTACGTCACGAGTACCGATTCGACGCCCGACGGTGAGCTCGTGTACGGTTACGTGGCGCCGACGGTCGGGTATGTTCGCATCGCCAGCTTTCAGGGCGACGGATGGGCCGGCGACATGGACGCCGTCGTTCGCGCATTAGGAAACGCGAACGCGCTGATCGTCGACGTTCGTGACAACGGCGGCGGCAACTATCTGCTCGCGGCGGACGTCGCCGGCCGCTTCGCCGACCGCAAGCGAACGTACGGCTACGTGCGGCGCAGGAACGGCCCCGCGCACGCCGACTTCACGGCGGACATGGCGGAAACGATCGAGCCCAAAGGCACGCACTTCGCCGGCCGCGTGATCGTGTTGACGAACCGCCACGTGTTCAGCAGCGGAGAGGACTTCGTGCTCGCCATGCGCACGATCCCGGCGACAACTGTCGTGGGCGATACCACGGGCGGTGCGTCGGGCGGTCCGATCACCCGAGAGCTTCCGAATGGTTGGAGCTTTCAGCTCTCGGAATGGATCGAGTACACGCCGGACCACGCCACGTTCGAAGGCGTTGGATTGGCGCCGGACATCGTCGTGAAGGCCACGGCCGCCGATGCCACGCGCGGCGTCGATGCCGCGCTCGAGCGCGCGGTCGCGCTCGCCTCGACCGCGGTCAACTCGGCCGCCATCAAATAGTTCGAATCAGCGGCGAGCGGTCATTCGTCGGCGAACATGACGCCGAGCTGGCGTCCGGAATCGCCGGCACGGTGCGAGAAGAAACGCGCGTTGTCGCATCGCGTGCACGATGGGCTCGACGTGATGTGCCTGACACCCATGCCGCGCGCGTGGTCGGCAATGATGGCGCGCAAATCGACGGTGGCCGGTTTGTCGACGACCTTGCCGGTGAGCTGTCCGTAAACATCGGGGCTCACCTCGTAGCACTCTCCGCAGATCGCGACGCCGGTGTGTACTCGCAACTCGCTGGCCGGGAGTCCGCGATGAATCAGCGCTTCGATCCCGCGCTCGATGATGCGCGCCACCGTGCCTCGCCAGCCGGAATGCAGCAAGGCGATCGCGCCGGACGGATGCGCGACGAAGACCGGCACGCAGTCGGCGACGCTCACGGCCAGCGCGGTGCCGCGCTCGATCGAAACGTGGCCGTCGGCGGCATCGCCGCGCAGCCAGCCCTCCCAGCCGCGATGATGGACGACGACGCGATTGCCGTGGACCTGTGACGCGCTCGCGAGCCGCACACCGCCCGCGGTTCCCGCGGTCCCCGCGGTTCCCGCGATTCCCGCGCTGCTTGGCGCGAGCTCCTGGCGCAGCTGGTTCCATCGGCCCATCACCTCGCTGACCGGCTCACCGCCATTTACGCCGAACGTTCCGGCATCACGCGACGTCGCGAAGGCGCGAATGCCGAACTCCGCGAAGTCGCCGATGACTTCCGATTGTTCGAGAATCGTCACAAAAAGCTGATCCTTCGCTTTGCTCAGGATGACAATGCGACGCTCATTTTGCCCGGCGGTCTTCCACGCGCTCGATCTTGGCACCGAGCGCGCGCAGCCGCTCGTCGATGCGCTCGTAGCCGCGTTCGATCTGGGCGACGTTGTTGATGGTGCTCTCGCCGTCGGCCGTCATCGCGGCGACGAGCATCGCCATGCCGGCGCGAATGTCGGGTGAATCGACGGTGCTGCCGCGCAGCCGCGACGGACCGGAGACGAGCGCGCGGTGCGGATCGCACAGCACGATGCGCGCGCCCATGCCCACCAGCTTATCGACGAAGAAGAGGCGCGACTCGAACATCTTCTCGTGGATCAGAATGAGCCCGGTACATTGCGTCGCGGCGACGAGCGCGATCGACATCGTGTCCGCCGGGAAAGCCGGCCACGGCTGATCCTCGAGCTTCGGCACGTGCCCGCCGAGATCGCTCTGAATGACCTTTTCCTGCTCGGCGGGCACGACGAGATCCGCTCCTTCGATCTTGCACGAGACGCCGAGGCGCGCGAAGCCCATGAGCGTCGACCGGAGATGTTCGATGCCGGCGTCCGCGATGCGCAGCTCCGATCCCGTGGCGGCCGCCATGCCGATAAACGAACCGACCTCGATGTGGTCCGGGCCGATACGATGCGTCGCGCCGCCGAGCTGTCGTCCACCTTCGATGGTCAGCTTGTTCGTGCCGACGCCGTCGATGTCGGCGCCGAGCGCGATGAGAAAGTGGCAGAGGTCCTGAACGTGTGGCTCGCTGGCCGCGTTGCGGAGGATGGTGGTGCCGCTCGCGGCAACGGCCGCGGTGATCGCGTTCTCGGTGGCCGTGACGCTGGGCTCATCGAGAAAGACGTCGGCGCCGCGGAGGCCTTTCGTGGAGAGATGGAAGCTCTCATCGAGCTCGAAGTGGGCGCCGAGGCGCTCGAGCGCCAGAAAATGCGTGTCGACGCGGCGGCGGCCGATGACGTCGCCGCCCGGCGGCGGCAGCTCGATCTCGCCGCAGCGCGCGAGGAGCGGCGCGGCCAGAAGAATCGACGCGCGAATCTTTCGGCACAGCTTGGGGTCGAGGCTCGCCGACTTTACGGTTTTCGCATGAATCTGAAGCGTGTTGCGCTCCGACCACGCGACGTCGACGCCCAGGGTGGCGATGAGCTCGACCAGCGTCTCGACGTCGCGAATGCGCGGCACGTTCTCGAGCGTCACCGGGTGTTCGGTGAGCAGGGCCGCGCACACGATGGGCAGCGCGGCGTTCTTGTTGCCGGACGGGCGAATCGTTCCGGACAGGCGTTGTCCACCTTGGACGATGAACTGCAGAGCGCTCATGTGCGTGGCTGAGGCGTAGCTGGTGGTCGTGGTCGGAATCGAGCGAAGAATGTCCGGGGCCCCGCGCGAAAAGCAATGGCGGAGTCGTGGCATGGCGCACGTTCCGTGCGACCAGCGCGCGCCGTTGGTTCATTCTGGTTGCTTCGTACGCCAGCTTGGCGTAGCATGCGGTGACGCGTCCCCACAGCAGCACATGCGGCCGAGCATGCTTGGCCTTTGGCTTGCACTCCTGGAATCGCAATGGCTTCACTTTTTTCGCTGGGACCATTTCTGATGCAGGCGGCCGCGGCGACCCACGACACGCTGCTGGTCAAGCCGGTGTTGCCGGCGCACGGGGTGTTCGAGCAGATCACGACGATCGCGAGCGCGATCATCACACTCGCGCTGCTCGTGCTCGTCGTCGTGGCGGTTCCGGTTGCCTGGCACTTCCGGAAGGTGTATCGCAAGGTCAGCCATCTGCTCGACCGGATGCAGGGCGACATCACGCCCATCATGCATCACTTGAGCGTGATCACCGACAACGTCAACTTCGTCACGACCTCGATCCGGACCGACGTGCAGAAGGTGAATGCGACGATCGTGGCCGCCAACGAGCGCGTGCAGCACGCCGTGGCGCTGACCGAGGAACGCCTGAACGAATTCAATGCGTTGCTCGCGGTGGTGCAGGACGAAGCGGAGCAGGTGTTCGTGTCCACGGCCTCTGCCGTCCGCGGAGTTCGCGGCGGAGCGGCCGCATTCCGACGCCGTGGGATGGACCTTGCGTCAGACGAGCTCGATCCGGCCGTTCTGGCCGATGCAATCGAAAGCCAATTGGAAAGCGAGGAGGAAGACGATGGCCACGACGGCAGCTCCCAACCGTCCGCGGAGCCGGCGGCAGGCGGCTTCACAGCAGTCCCGCGCGTCCGGCCGCGGGCCCGCCATCCGCGGAGCGGACGAGGCGGCCTCGGAGGGATATGATCGCGAATACGACCTGCTCACCGCGGCGCTCATCGGCGCGACGCTCGGCGCGGGGTTAACGTACATGTTGCGGCGCGGCCCGTCGGGGTCGCGTCCGGTGTCGCCGGTCATGCGCGGCTTGGGTCAAGGCGCGAAGTGGGCCGGCCGGCATGCATCGCGGTGGGGCAAGCAAGGCGGCCGGTGGGCCGCGCGCCGCGGCCACGACGTGTGGGACAGTATTCCGCGCGACGAGATCTCGGATCACATGTCGGAGTATCTCGGCCGCGCACGTGAGGCGATCGATGACGCGGTGGAGTCCGAGCTCAAGGACTTGCGTCGCTCCATTCGGCGGCAGCGCAAGCGTCTCGGTCTGTGATGGACGTTGGGCGCCGGGCGTTGGGCGGCTCGTGACAGCCCGGCGCGCCGTCGCGCTCGCCCTGGTGTTCCTGATTGTCGCGCCGGCGGTCGCGCACGCCTGGACGCCGGGTACGCACGTCTACCTCGGCGAAGCGGTCATGCGATCGCTGGCGCTCCTGCCGCCGTCGATTGCCGCGCTGCTCAAGGAATTCCCGTACGACTTTCTGTATGGGTCGATCGCGGCGGACACGAGCATTGCGAAGAAGTACGTGCCGGTCGGCCGCCACTGTCACTCATGGAACGTCGGGATGGAGATTCTCGACGGCGCGGGCGATGATCCGCTCCGCGCGTTCGGGTTGGGATACCTGTCGCATCTCGCGGCAGACTCCGTGGCGCACAACTACTTCGTACCGAAGCAACTCGCGGTCACGTCGAGCACGTCGGGGCTCGGACACTCGTATTGGGAGAGCAGGTTCGAGACCCACCTGGGCACCGCGTGCGCACGCAGCGCGCGCGAGCTCATTCTGCTCGATCACTCGCGCTCGGACGGCCTGCTCGACCGCGTGTTGAGTCCCACGATTTTCAGCACGTCGACCAACCGCCGCATCTTCCGCGGGATGGTCATCGTCGCCGACAACGAGTCGTGGCAGCGCATCTTCCAGCTCATGAAGGAGAACAGCCGCTGGGATTTGCCGGATGACGAAGTCGGCGCGTACGTCGCGCGCTCGTACGATTTCATCATCGACATGCTGCAGCGCATGGATCGCTCGGAGCCGTTCCGCCTCGATCCGTCGGGCGACGAAGCACTGCGCCTGGCGAAGAAGGTGCGCCGCAAGACGCTGCGTGAAGTGGGCGACCATCGGCTCCATGAAGAAGCCGATCGCGTATTCGGGATGCCCGACACGACGCTGCCGTTTTCGCGGAACCTCGCCGATCCGCTCTACGTTCCGACGCGCGTGGCAAGCAACTGATTCACCCGCTTCGGGTCGGCGCTGCCGCTGGATTTCTTCATCACGAAGCCGACGAGCACACCCTGTAACCGCTTCTCGCCGCCGACGAACCGCCGCGCTTCGTCCGGATGCTCGGCGAACACTTCGTCGATCCAATCCGACAGCGCGCTCTCGTCGCTGATTTTGAGCAGTCGATCGCGTTGGGCGATCTGCGCCGGCGGATCGCCCGTGCGGACCATGGTGGCGAAAATCTGCTTGGCCGCCGTGTGGCTCACGACGTCGTCGCGAACGAGGTTCAGCAACTGTGCGAGATCGGCGGGACGCACCGTGAAGTGCTCGACGGACTGTCCGGTGCTTTTCAGCGCCGCGAGCACTTCGCCCATCATCCAGTTGGCGGCGGTCTTTCCGTCGTCGCTCTGCCGCGCCACCTGCTCGAAGTATTCACCGATCGCTGGGCCGGCGGTGAGTACGTGGAGGTCATAGTCGGTCAGCACCGGGTATTCGCGACGGTATCGCTCGCGCCGGGCGGCCGGTAGCTCCGGCAGGTGTCGCCTGATGTGATCGAGTCGTTTGCCCGAGATGATGAGCGGCGGCAGATCGGGCTCGGGAAAGTAGCGGTAATCGTGACTGCCTTCCTTCGAGCGCGCGGGCCGGACGTCGCCGGCGTGCTCATCCCACAACAGCGTCTGTTGTTCGACTCTGCCGCCGGCGTCGATCAGCGCGCACTGCCGCGCGAACTCGACCTCGAGCGCGCGGACGACGTTCGAAAACGAGTTCAAGTTCTTGAGCTCGGTCTTGGTCCCGAGGTTCGTCTCGCCCCGCTCGCGGACGCTGATATTGGCGTCGACGCGAAGACTGCCCTCTTCCATGTTGACGTCGCTGACGCGCGTGTATTCGAGAATTTGCTTGAGTGTCTTCAAATATGCGTCGACCTGGGCCGTGTCGAACATCTCGGGCTCGCTGACGATCTCGAGCAGCGGCACGCCGGCACGATTGAGGTCGACGCCGGTGAACCCCGAGAACCGGTCGTGAACGGACTTGCCGGCGTCTTCCTCCATGTGCGCGCGCGTCAGCCCAATGCGAACGTCCGACCCATCGCGCCGAGCGCCGATGGTGACGCACCCGCCGCTCGCGATCGGTTTGTCGAACTGCGAGATCTGATACCCCTTCGGCAAGTCGGGATAGAAATAGTTCTTCCGCGCGAACACCGACGTCGTGTTCACCGTGCACTCGAGAGCGAGGGCCGCGCGAATCGCCAGCTCCACGGCGTGCTCGTTGAGCACGGGCAGCGCCCCCGGCAGCGCGAGACACACCGGGCAGGTGTTCGCGTTGGGCGACGCACCGAAATCCGTCGAGCAGCGACAGAAAATCTTGGTCGCCGTCTTGAGCTGGACGTGCACCTCGAGGCCGACGACCATCTCGTACCGGTCGGTCCACTTCCCTGACGCGGCGGTGGTCATCGGTGCGCGTCCTCGCCGAGGACGCGCTCCAGCGCGTAGGCGGCGGCGAACATCTGCCGCTCGTCGAAGTGTGGCGCGATGAACTGGCCGCCGACCGGAAGACCGTCCACCCTCCCGATCGGCAAGGACATCGCGGGCACGCCGGCGAGATTCGCCGTACACGTGAAGATGTCGCTCAAATACATCTCGTACGGATCGGACTTGGCCCCGATCGGAAACGCGGTCGTCGGTGTCGTGGGTGTGAAGAGCAAATGCACGCCGCGCGCGAACACCTTGGCGAAATCGCGCGCGATCAGCGCGCGCACCTGCTGCGCCTTGCGATAGTACGCGTCGTAGTAGCCTGCCGAGAGCACGTAGGTGCCCAGGAGAATGCGGCGCGTGACTTCGGGGCCGAAGCCGCGCGAGCGTGTTTCCTCGTACATCCCGCGCAGTCCGTCGCCGCCGCGTGCGGCCTGTCTGGCGCCATACCGCACGCCGTCGAAGCGCGCCAGGTTGGACGACGCTTCGGCCGGCGCGATGATGTAGTACACCTCGATCGCGAGGCCGGTGTGCGGCAATGAGACTTCTCTAATTTCGGCGCCCAGCTCGCGGAGCGCGTGCAGGGCCGCGTCGCATCGCGCGCGGATCTGCGGATCGAGATCGTCGGGGAAATACTCCTTGGGTTTGCCGATGACGACGCCGGTCAGCGCACCCCGCGCGGCCGCGCGATAGTCGGGGACGGGCTCGGCGGCGCACGTCGAGTCGAGCGGATCGTGGCCGGCGATCGTTTGGAGACCGAGCGCGGCATCGTCCACCGTGCGGCCGAAGACGCCGATGTGATCGAGGGACGACGCGAACGCCACCAGGCCAAATCTGCTCACGCGGCCGTACGTCGGCTTGACACCGACGACGCCGCACAACGCGGCGGGCTGCCGAACTGACCCGCCCGTCTCCGACCCCAGCGCGATGTCGACGATCCCCGCCGCGACGGCCGCGGCCGACCCGCCGGAGGATCCACCGGGCACGCGCGCCGGATCGAGCGGATTCCGCGCCGGACCGAACGCGCTGTTCTCATTTGACGAGCCCATTCCAAACTCATCCATGTTCGACTTGGCGATGATCACCGCCCCCGCATCGCGGAGGCGCGCGACCGCGGTCGCATCGAACGGGCTGACGTAGCCCTCGAGGATGCGCGAAGCACAGGTCGTCGGCAACGTCCGCGTCGCGATGTTGTCCTTGATCACCACCGGCACGCCGGCGAGCGAATCCGTCATCCCCGCCGCACGCCGCTCCTCGACGCGCTCGACCTGCGCACGGAGGTCTTTAGCATCCGAGTATAACAGAATGTTCAAGCCAGCCCGATCGAACGCGCCGACCTCGCGCGCGCGACGCAGGCTCTCCTCAGCCCGCGATCGGCCAGACGTCACGACGCGGCCTCGGGATCCTCGTGCGTCGACAACCGCGGGACGAGAAAGAATCCGCCTTCGACCTTTGGCGCGAAGGCGTCGATGCTGCGCGCGAGCGGAATCGGTGGTCCGGCATCCGCGCGCAACGGGGCGGCGGCGGCGCCCAGGCCATCAATCGCCTCGACACCGTCCGTGTTCACCTGCGACAACACGTCCATGTGCGCGAGGATGGTGTTCAGCTCGCCCACGAGCGACTGCATGCGCTCGTCGCCGAGTCCGAACCGCGCGAGCGCCGCGATGTGCCGGACGTCATCGATGGTCACCGCCATCAGTCGTCTCCGCGCTCGAGATTCGCCTGCGCGATCACCAGCGTCTTGCGACCAACGGCCTCGTCGTCGAAGTCCACCTTCACCTTCGCGTCGCGGCCGATGCCCGACAGCTCGGCGATCGTTCCCGTGCCGAACTTGCGATGCTTGACGCGCGCACCGACCACGAACATCGGTGCATCCTGCGACTCGTCCTCGACCGAGATCGAGACGCCGCCGAACCCGCCGACCGGCTGTCCCGGACGCCGCGACGATGCCGACGGACGACTGAAGAAATCTTCGGCGTCGCGGCTCGAGCGCGCGCTCGTGCCAAATTTGCTGCCATAACTGCTCGAGCCGCCCCAGTCTCCACCTGCACGCATGACCGACCGGCCGGAGCTGCGCACTTTGATCGTGCTCTTTCGCTCCACCATGTCGTCGGGAATGCCGTCGAGAAAGCTCGACTGGCGCGACGGCAACAGCTCGCCGTTGCGCCGCCGCTCCTCGGCGTGCGTGACGTACAACTTCCGCTCGGCGCGCGTGATGCCGACGTAAAACAATCGCCGCTCCTCCTCGAGAAGCGCGGGATCATCGAACGCCTTGGCGAGCGGAAACAGTCCGTCCTCCATGCCGGTGATGAACACGAAGGGAAACTCGAGCCCTTTGGCGTTGTGCAGCGTCATCAACGTCACGGCGTCGTCGGCGCCGCTCCCCAAGTCGTCCGCCCCGGCGACGAGCTGCGCGCGCTGCAGGAAGTGATCGAGCGGGCGCAGGCCAACTTCGCCAAGGTCGTCGGCCACCTGCTCCGCCGCGCCGGTGATCAACTCGCGTACGTTGTCCAGACGCTCGGCGGATTCCGGTCCTTCGGCGCGCAGATAGTCGCCGTAGCGAATGGCTTCGACGAGCTCGCGGAGCAGCTCGTCGACCGCCGCCTCGCTCGCGCGCTCGCGCAGCGTCTGGATCAACTTCACGAATTCAGCAAGTGCGGTCCGCGCCGCCGGACGCATGCCGGTCGTTATTTCAGCGAGCTGCGCACCTTCATAAATCGGCAACCCGCGTTGCCGCGCCTGCTCGGCGAGGTTCTCGATCGTGGTTTCACCAAGTCCGCGTTTCGGTACACCGACGGCGCGGCGGAGTGCTTCGTCGTCCGCGGGGTTCGCGATGAGCTTGAGATACGCCATGAGATCGCGGATCTCGCGCCGGTCGTAGAAGCGGACGGCGCCGACGAGGCGATACGGCACGGCGTAGCGACGCAGCGCTTCTTCCATGGCGCGGCTCTGCGCGTTGGTGCGATACAGCACCGCGACATCGTTCAACGATCGCGACGATTGCGCGCGCCGTGAGTTGACCTCGCCGACGACGAAGTCGGCTTCATCGCGCTCATCGAGGCACCGGACGATCGTGACCGGCTCGCCACTCGGATGCGTGGCGCGCAACGTCTTGCCCATGCGGCCGGTGTTGGCGCTGATCACGAGATTGGCCAGCGCCAGCACCTGCGGCGTCGAGCGGTAGTTCTCCTCGAGCCGGACGATGGCCGCGTTCGGGAAGTCCTTGTTGAAGTCGAGGATGTTCCGGATGTCCGCCCCGCGCCAGCCATAGATCGACTGGTCGTCGTCGCCGACCACGCAGACGTTGCCGTGCTCGCCGCCGAGCAGTTTGATCAGCTCATACTGCGCGCGATTAGTATCCTGGTATTCATCAACTAGAATATACCGGAATCGTCCGCGGTAATAGGCGAGCCGCTCGGGGTGCTGTTGCAACATGCGCACCGGCAGCACGAGCAGGTCGTCGAAGTCCACGGCGTTCGCGAGTTGCAGCGCTTCGCCCTGCGAGCGATACACCGGCGCCACCGCCTTGGCGAACATGTCCATCGCCAATCGCTCGTACTCCGGCGGGGTGACGAGCGAGTTCTTGGCGTCGGAGATCGCCGACTGCACCGCGCGCGGCGTGAATTGCTTCGGCGAGACGTCGTGCCGCTCCATCAACCGTTTGATGACGCCGAGCGAGTCGTCCTGATCGTAGATGGTGAAGGCGGGCGTGCGGCCGACCAGATGCGCGGACATGCGCAACATCCGAGCGCCGATCGCATGGAAGGTGCCGACCCACATCCCCGACGGATCGGCGCCGAGCAGGCGGCCGATCCGGTCGCGCATCTCGCCGGCCGCTTTGTTGGTAAACGTGACGGCGAGAATCTGCCGCGGATCGACGCCCTCGACGTCGATCAACCGCGCGATGCGCGTGGTGAGCACGCGCGTCTTGCCCGATCCCGCGCCGGCGAGCACGAGCAATGGGCCATCGACGTGCAGGACAGCTTCGCGCTGCGCCGGGTTGAGGCCGGCGAGGCGTTCTTCTTCTTCGGTCATGCTTCCTCACTTCGGCGCTTCGCACCTCCGCTCGGAATTCCGCAGATATGCATCAGTGTAGAATAATCTCGAACGTCGCGCCCTGCTCCGCCGGCACCAGCATCAATTTGCCGCCGTGGTTCTCTTCCACGATGCGTTTGGCGAGCGACAAGCCAATGCCCCATCCACTTTTCTTAGTGGAGAACCCAGGCTCGAAGATCCGCGCGCGCAGCTCGCGCGGGACGCCGGGGCCGTTGTCGGCGACGCGAATGACGACCGCATCGTCCGGCCCGCGCTCCGCGGCGAGCGAGACGCGACCGCCGCGCCCGGCCAAGGCATCGATCGCGTTCTTCGTCAGCACCTCGACCGCCCACTCGAGCAGCACGGGATCGCCGTGCACCACGTGCAGGTCGGGCGCGATCGCCGAGTCGATGACGATGGTGTTCGCCAGCGTCGGCACGCGCGCCTGAAAGTATTTCGCGATGCGCGCGACAATACCGGCCGCATCGATCTCCTCGTACTTGGGCTCGCGCCCGATGCGCTCGAAGCGGTGCGCCACGCGATCGAGCCGCTCCAGATCGCCGCGCATGTGGCGCACGGCGGCTTGCGACGAATCGTCGTTCGCGCGCTCCTCGAGCAGCTCGATCCATCCTGAAAGACTCGAGAGCGGCGTGCCGAGCTGGTGAGCGGACTCACGCGCCATGCCGGCCCACAGTCGTTCGCGCGCAGCGTCGCCTCGCGAGCGAATCAGGAACAGCGCGAACAGCACGAGCAGCGCCGCGCTGATCGCGAACAACGCCGGAATGATTCTCAAGCCCCGCACGACCGCGGGATCGCCGAAGTACACTTTCGTGCCGACGAGCGAATCGACGATCGGCTTGTGCTGCGCCTCGAGAATGGGGATGTACTGCGCCACGCGCGGGTCGTCGTTCGTGACCGGATTCCCGCTACGATCGAAGACGAGATTGGCGTGAAACGCGACCTTGCCGCTCAGGTCCGTCACGATCAACGGCACGCCCTGCTTCACGATGCTGTTCGAGAGGTCGAACAGCGCCTGATCGGCGACACCCGGCCGGGGATCGTTGATCGCGCGATACACGCGGCGATACATGTCGATCGAATTCGCGGCATCGGCGCGCAAATCCGCGACGACCCGCTGGGTGTACCACACGTACGCCCCCAGCAGCACCAGGATGAGCGTGGCAACCAGGAGCTCCGGCTTGCCGCGGCGCATCATGCGCATAGCACCTCCGTTCAGCGGAGAACGTCGGTTCCGAGATACGGCCGCAAGACGTCGGGAACGGTCACCGAACCATCAGCATTCTGATAATGCTCGAGAATGCACGCGACCGTGCGCGGGAACGCGAGTCCCGAGCCGTTGAGCGTATGCACGAAGCGTGGCTTCTCGCCCTTGGCGGGGCGATAGCGAATATTCGCCCGGCGCGCCTGATAGTCGGTGAAGTTGCTGCAGGACGACACCTCGAGCCACGCGCCGACGCCCGGCGCCCACGCCTCGAGATCGTACGTCATCGCCGAACTGAAGCCCGTGTCGCCGGCGGCAAGCAGCTTCCGCCGATACGGAATTCCGAGGCGTTCGAGGATCGACTCCGCGTGGCGCGTCAACGCTTCGTGCTGCTCGCCCGATGTCTCGGGCGTGACGTATCGCACCAGCTCCACCTTGTCGAATTCGTGCGTTCGCAAAATGCCGCGCGTATCCTTCCCCGCCGAACCGGCCTCGCGGCGAAAGCATTTGCTGTATGCGACGAACGCCATCGGCAACTGGTCCGCATCGAGAATCTCGTCGCGGTAAAGATTCGTCACCGGGACTTCGGCCGTCGGGATGAGGAACAGATCGTCGCCCTTCGTGGCGTAGGCATCGTCCTCGAACTTCGGCAGCTGGCCGGTGCCGGTCATCGTCGCGCGATTCACAAGGAGCGGCGGCCAGACTTCCTCGTAGCCGTGTTCCTCGCGATGCGTGTCCATGAAGTAGTTGACGAGTGCGCGAATGAGTCGTGCGCCGGACTTTCGATAGAACACGAAGCCCGAACCCGACACCTTCGCCGCGCGTTCGAGATCGATCATGCCGAGCCGCGCGCCAATCTCCCAGTGCGGCTTGACGCCCTCGGACGTTCGCGGCTCGCGCCACGTCTTGACGATGACGTTGTTCTCTTCGCCGCCCGCGGGGACGTTCGCGAGCGTGATGTTCGGAATCTCCAGCACCGTGCGCTGCAGTTCCGCTTCGACCTGGGCGAGCTCCGTCTCGAGCTTCGCGATCTCGTCGCCGAGCGATTTGCCGCGCGCGATCAGTTCGTCGGCGTCTTCCTTTGCCTTCTTGCGCTTGCCGACTTCCTGCGCGTTCGCGTTGCGCGCCGCCTTTCGTTCTTCGACCGCCTGGATGAGCGTCCGCCGCTCGCGTTCGGCGTCGACGCCGCGATCGACCACCGGCGCCAACGTGTCGAGCGCGCCGCGCCGCGCGAGCCCTTCGCGCAGCACGTCGACCTGCTCGCGAAGCACGCGGACGTCGTGCACGCGATCAGTCCTTGGGAATGCCGGTCGCGAACGACCGGAAGCCGCAGTTCGGATCCGTCGTGTACTTCACGGCGAGCTGGCGGGCAGCCTTGTCGACGGCCGTGATCACGATCTTGGCATAGATCGTCGTACCGGTGAGCGACACACCACAGGCGTTCGCGTCCGCGCTTTGCACGAGAATCACCTGATTCGGCTTGATCGTCATCGCGGTGTCGGCGCGATAGCCGTTCGCCGGCGCGCGCGTCAACTGGTCGAAGGAGTTCACGGTGTCCTTTTGCAGGGAGACCGTGTGCGTCGCCGCCAGGCCGCTCGCGACCGCGCGCTGCGGCAGCACAACGATGGTGCCGCTGGGATCGATGTCGAACGCAACGTCGAAGATGAAGTTGGCGTCGGCCGACGTCAGCGCGCCGCTGAACACGTGCAGGGCCGTCGGAGCGCCGGGAGGCGCGCCATTGAGCGCGAAGACGGTTCCCGTGTCGCTGATGGTGGGCAGCGAGGCGGGGACGCCCGTGAAGTTGCCGCACGCCGCAGCGGACAACGCGGCGACGGCACAAACAGCCGCCGCGCACGCGAAGATCGACAGCCGCGGACGAAGAGTTGGACGAGTCATGTTTGGGGAGCTCAAGGGCGAAGGATACGGAGCGGCGACGCATTCTTCAAGCGATTGTGATCGCTTGACTTCGACTATCTTCATCTCTAGCTTCGCCACGACTTTGCAAGTCTTTTGCGGGGGGAGTTGGGACCGGCACATGCCGAGCATTCGTGATCTGGTTGCCGCCATTCGGCAGCGTGAAGGTGTCGACGCCGCCATCGTGCTCGGACGCGATGGGCTGCTGATCGACAGTCAACTGGCACCGGGACTCGAGGCCGAAGATATCGCGGCCCGCATTCCCGCGATCATCGGCCCCGCGGACGACCTCGGTTCGGCCACCAACCGCGGCGAGCTGCTGACCGCGGTGCTGGAACACCGCAACGGGCTCGCCATCATCTCCGTTTTGTCCGCCGAAGCCATTCTCCTGGTGCTCGTCACGCCGCGCGCGAACATTGGCCAACTGCTCTTCGAGCTGCGCCGAAATCGCGAACACATCGCCGCTCTCGTTTGACGTCACGTGTCCAACCCCGACCCGAGCTGGCACGTTCTCGTCGCCGATGACGAGCCCCACATCGGCCGCATCATCAAAATGAAACTCGAGCAAGGCCCGTTTCGCGTCACGCTCGCCTATGACGGCCGCGAAGCGCTCCAGGTGCTCGAGCGTGAATCCGACATCCGCCTCGTTTTGCTCGATCTCATGATGCCGCACTTGAGCGGTCTCGACGTCCTCGCGGCCATGCGCAACGATGCGCGGTGGCGCGAGCTGCCCTGCATCATCCTCACCGCGGCCGGCCAGGAACAGCAGCATACCAGCGCCATGGGACTTGGCGCGAACGACTTCCTGACCAAGCCGTTCAGCCCCAAGAAGCTGTACGCGCGCGCGGCCGAGCTCGTCGGGCTTGGCCCCGACGAATCCGCGGCCGGCTCCGCATGACGGCGTCGACGCCATCGCCGACGACGCGCTGGGCCGTCGTTCTCGCCGGCGGAGTCGGCTCTCGCTTCTGGCCGCTGAGCACACCGTCACGTCCGAAGCAACTCCTGCCTCTCGTCACTGAAGATCCGCTGCTCGTTCAGTCGGTCGAGCGGCTCGGTCCGGTCGTGCCGCCTGAACGGGTGTTGATACTCACCAACGCCACGTTGGTGCCGACCATCGCGCAAATGTTGCCGAACATTCCGCGCGAGAACCTCATCGCCGAGCCGCGGGCCGGCGGAACGGGGGCGGCGCTCGCGTGGGGCGCCCAGGAGATCGCGCGCCGCGCCGGCCCGAATGCCGTCATGATCTCGATTCACGCCGACTCGGCCATCCGCGATGATCACCGCTTTCAACAGGCGCTTTCGCGCGCGGCGTACGTCGCCGAACAGCATCACGCGCTCGTGACCGTGGGCGTCGTTCCCGATCGGCCGGATCCCGGGCTCGGCCACATTCAACCTGGCGACGAGATCGACAGCAATGCGCGGCGCGTCGCGCGGTTCGTCGAGAAGCCGGACATGGCGCGCGCGATCGAGATGACCCGCGACGGATACTTGTGGAATTCAGGAATCTTTGCGTGGCGCGTCGGCGATTTCCTGGACGAAGTGCGGCGCCTGACGCCCGAGATCGCCCCGGCGCTGCATGCGCACGCCAACGACATTCGGCGCTTCTTCTCCGCCGTGACGCCGATCGCCGTCGACGTCGGCGTGCTCGAGCGCAGCGACCGCGTCGCGGTGGTGCCCGGCGATTTCGGCTGGGACGACGTTGGCACGTGGGCCGCGCTTCGCCGCGTCCGTCCTACGGACGCACACGGCAACGCCACGCAGGGCCATGTCCATTCTGTCGGGGCGGCGAACAACGTCGTTCACGCGCCCGGACAATCCGTGGTGCTGTACGGCGTATCGGATCTCGTCGTCGTCGTCGAGAACGGCATGGTGCTCGTGACGACCGCCGAGCGTTCGTTGAATCTCAAGCAGCTCATCGAAGCGCTGCCCCGCAGCGTGACGGAGCGCACGTGAGCACGGCTCGGCTCTACCTCTACGACGACGCGCACGCGCGCACGTTCGAGCCGTTTGCCTCGACGCGCCCGATCTCCGAGATGCGCGCGGGCACGGCGCTCATTCGCGAGCGATGGATGGCGGCGCTCGGCCTTCAGGGCGACGCATTCTTCATCGCGGGCGATCGCCACGCCGACTTCGACGAACCTGGAACGCGCCCCGCGGACACGACGATTCCCGCCGGCGCGATCGTTGTTAACAGCCGCTTCGTACCGGCAGTGCCACGCGATCCGACGAAGGTTGGTCGCATGAACGCGTCGTCGAGCCTGTGGCGCAACGGCACGGAGCTCGTTGCGGTGCGCCTCAAGGATCCCGTCGGCGTGTGGCAGTTCGCCGATGGCACGCTGCCCCTCGACGAAGTGCAGGTCGGCACCGGGTCGATCGGCAACGTCGACGGCCGCTGGTTGTGGGACGTCTGGGATTTCGTCCGCCTGCTGCCCGACCAGCTCTCGGCAGACATTCGCCAGGTGGCGTCGCGGCCGTGGCTCGAGCAGCCGCCGCTTCCGACGCATGTGACGGTGCTGGGCGCCGAACCCATCATCGTGCTCGAGAACGTGGTGATCGAGCCATACGTCGTGCTCGATGCGACCGCGGGCCCGATTCTCATTCAGCCCGGTGCGCACATTCGTTCGTTCACGCGCATCACCGGCCCATGTTACATCGGACGCGACGTTCAAGTCATGGGCGGGGACATTAGCGTTTGCTCAATCGGCGACGTCTGCAAGGTCCGCGGTGAGCTCAGCAATACGGTCTTTCTCGGCTACTCGAACAAGGGGCACGACGGATTCGTCGGCCACTCGTACCTTGGCCGCTGGGTGAATCTGGGCGCGAGCACCGTGACGAGCAATCTGAAGAACACGTACGGTACCGTGGCGTTGTGGACGCCCAGCGGCGTTCGGGATACGGGAATGCAGTTTCTGGGGACGTTGTTCGGCGATCATGTGAAAACCGGGATCGGACTGACGCTGACGACGGGCTGCGTGCTCGGCGCGGCGGCCAACGTGTTCGATCAGATGCCGCCGAAGGTCGTCGCGCCGTTTTCGTGGGGCGGCAAACCTCCCTACGAGACGTATCGCGCCGATAAATTCGTCGAGACCGCGGCGCGCATGATGGCGCGCCGCCATGTCGAGCTGAGCGACCGGGCCCGTCGCCATCTCATGAGTGTGCACGCGGGGCGGTGGACCGTGGAGACGGACGAGTCGTGAAGCTTTGGATGCTCGGAAGCGGCAGCAGCGGCAATGCGATTCTCGTCGAATGCGACGGGAGCCGTATTCTGATCGACTGCGGCTTCGGCACGCGGACGCTGGCCGGCCGGCTGGCGACGATCGGCATTGCTCCCGAGTCGATCGAGGGCTGCCTGATCACGCACGAGCATTCGGATCACGTGAAGGGCGCCGGCGCCGCCGCGAAGAAATGGGGTTGGGGCGTGTTCGCGACGCCGGGCACGGCCAAGGCGCCGGAGTTGGCGGAGGCGCCGGTGCATCTGTTCGAGCCGGGAATGACGATCGAGTTCGAGCGCATGACCGTGACGAGCACCGCGACCCCGCATGACGCGAATCAGTCGGTGGGGTTCGTGGTCGAGAGCCACTCGACGGGCGCGCGGGCCGGCCTGTTCTACGACATGGGGCACGTGTCGCGCGCCGTCGCGGACGCTTGTGAGCGTCTTGATATACTAGTTCTCGAATCGAACCACGACGACGACATGCTGCGGAACGGGCCCTATCCGCGGTGGCTGCAGCAGCGGATCGCGTGCAAGACGGGGCACTTGTCGAATCGCGACGCCGGGGTGTTCGCGCGCGACGCGGTGACGCGGGAGATGCAGCACCTCGTGCTGGCGCACCTGAGCGAGAACTGCAATTCGCCCAACATCGCGCTCACGAACATGCGCGGCGCGCTCGTGCGGACGCGATTCAGGGGCACGGTCACCGCCGCGAAACAGGACGCCGTCGTCGGACCGTTCACGCCAGGCGATGCGCGCGCCGAAGCGCCGGTCCAGTACGCCTTGTTTTAGCGCGCGGACCAGCGCCCACGCGCCACGCGGGTGAGCGAATCCGCCAGCGTCGGATTGCCGAGCCGGGCATAACCGCGCGCGGCGCCGAGCATCGCCGGACCAACATACGCAATGTCATATGACGACGGATCCGGAAACGTCGAATACCACGCGACCGCATCCAAGGGCCGGCCAAGGCGCTCGAGCGCCTGCGCGCGCAAATAGCGCCGGCGAGCCTTCGGGTAGGCGGTGAAGTCGCCGATCGACGCGTCGAGTTGCGTACCGGGCTCGCCGATCAACGCGAGCGCACGCGCGGCGTCGCCGCGGTCGAACGCCCAGATCGCGCGCACGGTCGACGCCAGCTCGCGGGCATTGTCTCGCTCGATCGAATCGGACTTCGGCGGCGTCTCCAGCTGCTCCGCATCGCGTTCCGCCGCCGCGGTGTCGCCCAATTGCGCACGGAGCAGCGCCGTGAGGTAGAGACGCCGCGCGGTGCGGATTTCGTTCGATCGCATTCCGGCTTCACCGCGCAGGAGCGGCACGTATTGTTGCTGTCGGGGCGCGTGATCGATCGCCGCCAGGGCCACTCGCGCCAACGCGGTATCGGCGGTCATCCACGGGAGCGTCGCGACCGCGCCGAGCTGCTCCGCCCCCGGCGCCGGTAGGTCGACGCCGAGTGAATCGAGCCACGCGCGCGCCGCGCTGACGCGGCCACGGGCAATCTCGAGATGCGCGAGCACGACATATCCAAGCGCGCGCGTCTCGATCCGATTGGACGCGCTGGTCAACGCGTGCGCGAGCGAGCGGGTCAACGCCGAATCGACGGGCGCGATCAGCCGCGCGAGTTCAACGACCGCGGACGCGCCGGTGGCGATCGTTTCGCCGAGCAGTTGCACGCGGCCGGCCGCGTTGTCGTGAAGCACGGCCCGGAACGCGTGAAGCTCGAGCCGCTCGGTCGTGGAGAGCGCGCGGGAGTCGGCGAGCAGCGCCAATGAATCGAAGGCCGCCGTCTGACCGGAGCGCCCCGTCAATCGCGCGAGGTGAACGATCGCCGCGCCGTTCGTGGGCTGAAGCCGCAACGCCTGCCGAAACGCGTCAGCCGCGCTCGCGGAGGGAACGCCGAACGCCGACCCCCAATGGAAGCGCAGCTCGCCCAATTGCATCCACGAGCGTGCGTCGTCCGGGTAGCGTTTGAGCGCGGCCGCGTACAGGTCCGCGGCATCGCCGATGCGCGCATCGAGAAACGCGCGCCACGCGGGAAGTGACGCGCGTTCCATCGCCGGAAGCTGATCGAGCATTCCGGCGGCGCGGCGCGCATAGACGAGCGCCGAATCCGTCCGGCCCGCCCATTGCGCGGCGATGCTCATTCCGTAGTACGCACGCGCGAAGTCCGGCTCGTCCGCGGAGACGCGGCGATACGTCTCGAGCGCCGCCGCATACTCGCCGGCCGCCTCCAACTGTTCGGCGCGCGCAAACTCGGCGCGTGCCGACGGCGTGCGCGGCTCGAGCTCCGGTTGCGCGCGGCGCACGCGCATCCAGAACGGCGTCATCGCCGCGGCGACGACGACGATCGCCGCGACGCCGGCCAACGTCCGCACGTTGCGTGGTCGGCGGCGTGGCAACGGCTCGGCCGACCTCACGGTCGACGAGACGGCCGCGGGTCCGAGCGTCGCGGGTTCGGGCGCCGCGGATCCGGCCGCGTCGCGCGATCGGAGCTGCGCCGCAAGAGTCGTCGTCTCCGGCGACGGATGCACCTCGAGCTCGCGCTCGAGCCGCGCCGCCCATCGATCGAATGCCGCGACCGCCATGGCGCGATCGCCGCGAGATGCCAATAGCGCCATCTCGCCGCGAATCGCCGTCTCGTCATATGGCATCAACTCCGCGGCTCGCCGTACCAAGGCGATCGCTTCCTGCGTGTGTCCGTCTCGTTCTCGCGCTCGCGCGCGCGTCATCGCGGCGTCGAAGAGACGCTGCGTCAGCGAAGCGCGGCGTGCGTCCAGCCACTCGTCGAACGCCGGCAGCTCGGCGATCGACAAACCCTCGAGCAACGTGCCGCGGTAGAGCGCGAGCGCATCCTCGACGCGCCCTTCCGCCAGTGCGCGCTCGAGCTCGAGCGCATCGCACCGAACGCGATCTTCATTGAGGCCGACGCTCTCGTCGCCACGACCAACGATGACGTCATTGCCGAGCGCGGCACGGAGCGCATGAAGGGCGCTCCGCAGCGAGAGACGGGCTCGGGCTTCGTCCGATTCCGGCCAGAACAACGGCAGAAGCGCCGCGCGCTGCTGGAAGCCGGTCGGTTCCTTGAGCGCCAGATAGGCGAGCAAGGCCAATCGCTTCGGCTGGACGAGGATCGTGCGAATCTCTTCGCCGTCGTCGGCGCGAAGCGAGAGCGTGCCGAGCGTTCGAAGCTCAATCATCGGGTGCGGCGGGAGCTGCGGAACCGGTTAACGGCCGTGATAACGCTCGGCCAACGGGTAGCCAACGGTCTTGCGGTAATGTCGGCGTGCCACGGATGCCCCGCAAGCGCGGCGGCGCCACGCCTTCATTACACGGAGATCTCGAATGCGCTACACCCGACCCACGGCGCTCGCCCTCGCACTGTTCGCCGTTGCGTGTACGGACCTCAACGCCCCCACTCGGACGGGGATGCACCCCGCCGCGCGCCGCGACGCCGCCGCGTCGCCGTGCACCGTGACCACACTCGCCGCGGCCGGCGCCGGATCTCTCAGCGAGTTGGTGGCCGACGCGGCGTGCCCCACGATCAGCTTCGACCCAAGCATCCTTCCCGGGCAGATCGATCAGGGAGGCACGCTCGCCATTACTCGGTCGGTGACGATCAACGGACCCGGGAGCGCCAAGCTTGCGCTCAGCGCGAATCACGAAGGCAGCGTCGTCGTTGTCAGGAACGGCACCGTGAACATCACCGGGCTCACGATTCGCGACGGTGCCGGGTCGGATCACTTCGCGGGTGGGATTGACGTCTTCCCTCCCGCGTCCCTGTCGCTGGGCGACGTCGTGCTCGCGAACAATGAAGGCGTGCTCGGCCCCGGCGGTTTGATGAGCCACCCGGGAACGAGCGTGACGATCTCCGGCTCGACGATTCGCGACAACACGGGCGATCATGGCGCCGGCGGCTTGTGGCTCGAGGGCGACGCCGACATCGAGCGAAGCGTGATCGCGTTCAATCACGTGGGATTCGACGAAACGCCGGGCGGGCTCCTGGCCACCGGGACCGTCACGCTGCAAAACGTGACGATCAGCGGCAACGACGGCCGGGCGGCGGTCTCGGTGGCTGGCGGGGTTTCACACTTCTCTTATGTCACGGTCACGAGCAACGCCGGCGAAGGCGTCAGCGTCGGCGACGCCGCGACGCTCAACCTCGAGGAGTCGATCGTCGCGGGGAACGCCGGGACGGATTGCCTGGTCGCCGGCAGCCCGCTCGGGCATCAGCAGTTTTCCGTCATCGGCGGCACGGGCTGCGGCTTGCCCGATGCGGGCGGTAATCGGATCGGCGTCGATCCCAAGCTCGGGCCGCTGGCCGATAACGGCGGCAACACGCTGACGCACGTGCCGCAGCCCGGCAGCCCGGCGATCGACATCATGCCGGCGGGAGAGCTGGAAGGCTGCGGCGCGTCGCGCGATCAACGCGGGTTCGGCCGGCCGCACGGTGACGCCTGCGACGCGGGCGCGGCCGAAATACCGGGCACGTTCCAAACGATGACGACCGTGACAGCGGTGCCGGCATCGAGCACCGGCGTCGGTGCGACGGTGACGTTCACCGCGACGGTGTCCCTGCCAGACGGATCGGGCAGCAACACGATCTTCGGCGGGACGATGACGATCGTCGCCGACGGAAGCTGCGCCGCGCCGGGCGCCACGCTCGGCTCGGCGGCGATCGCCGCCGCCCCCGTGTCCGTCACGACGCAGACGTTGGCCGCCGGACATCATACGATTCTCGCCTGTTACACCGGGCCGGATCTCTCGCGTTCGGCCAGCGCCGCGCTGTTCCCCGCCGCGAGCAGCGGCACGATGGGTTACGACATCATCGCGGATGGCACACCGCCCGTCATCACGCCCACGCTCACGGGCACGCTCGGCACGAACGGGTGGTACACGAGCGACGTGAGCGTCGCATGGAACGTGTCGGACGCGGAATCCGCGATCACCTCGCGGACCGGATGTGGCGCGTCGAGCGTCACGGCGGACACGCCGGGACAGATCATCAGCTGTACGGCCACGTCGGCCGGCGGCACGGGCTCGAGCTCCGTCACGATCAAGCGTGATGCGTCGCCACCGGTGATCGCCTTCGATGGTCCGACGAGCTACACCGTCGATCAGGACATCGCGATTGTATGTACCGCGAGCGACGCAACCTCGGGCATCGCGACGCAGGCCTGTCCGTCGGCGACCGGTCCCGCATTCGCGGCCGGCGTCGGGTCGCATACGCTCCAGGCCGCGGCGACGAACAACGCCGGCCTGCCGGCCACCGCCGCGGTCACATACACGGTGACCGTGACGCCGGCGGGCGTCACGGCACTCGTGGCACGCCTGGTCACCGAATCCGGTATTGCCAATTCATTAATTGCTAAATTGCAACACGGCCAGTACCAGGCGTTCGTCGCCGAAGTGCGGGCGCAATCCGGCAAGAAGATCCCGGCGAACGTCGCGGCGATGCTGATCGAGCTTGCGGGGCGGCTGTAGCCGGGTGTGGCCGGCGACGGCCGGTGCCATCAGTTGTAAGCGCGGCGCGCTCGCTGAACGGCCTCGCGCTCTACGACGGCACGTCGATGTCGTTCCGCGATTCGATCGCCGCCGGCGTATTGGGCGCGACCGGCTCGGGTATTTCGTCGCGGTGAGGAGCCGCCGCCGGGCGCGCCGCTCGCTCGATCGTGGCGATGGACGCGCGGTACGCGCGTTCTTCGACGACGTGTCGCCCGGATTCTTCGATGCGTTGCGCATCCCGATTCTGTTGGGGCGCGCCATCGAGGTGCGCGACGACGATCGCTCAGAACCCGTCGTGGTCGTGACCAAGCGTCTCGCCGACGCGCTCTGGCCGCGGGAGAATCCGATCGGCCGCTATCTCGTGCGTCCGCGATCGACGGGCGCGCCGCGGCCGCCGATGCGAGTCGTCGGCGTCGGCGGCGATCTGCGCTTCGCGGGCATGCGCGCGGGTCCCGGGCCGACCATGTTCATTCCAGTATTCCAGAACTTTGATCTCGGCCGCTTGACGCTTGTCGTGCGGGGGCGGAACGGCCTGCCGATGCGCGACAGCGCGCTCGTCCGCGTGCTCGAGCCGATCGCGCCCGCGGCGAGCGTGCGCGGCATCGAGCCGCTCCGCGCCACCTGGTCTGGCTCGTGCTCGGCGACGGGGTGACGCTGACGGCGATTGGCGTGGCGGCCGGCGGCGTGGCGTCGCTTCTCGCGATCCGGATGCTGCGATCGATGTTCAGCGGGTTGGGAGCGGTGGAGTTGGTGCCCTGTTCGGCCGCCGCCGCGCTGGTCGCGGCCGTTGCGATCGTCGCGAGCGGTGTCCCGGCGTGGCGAACCACGCGCCTGGATGCCGCCCGCACCCTGCGCGCGGATTGAGGCAGGACACACTCAGCGAAATCCCGCCGCGCGCAACGCTCCAGCTCCGCCGACGATCGGAATGGTGAACGACGAGTGCGCCAGATCGAGTGTCAGCTCCGTGCCCGCCTTGGGCCATAGCGTGAACTCGCGGTCGCTCGACATGATCATGACCGCGAGCTGTTTGCCGCGTGGAACGATCTCGTCGTCCGGCTGGAGGTCGAACGTCAGATCGTAGAACTTGCCGGGCGTGAGCGGCTCACCCGGAACCTTCGACCCGTAGTTGCCGCCCTTCGTTAGAGATTTGTAATTGCGGATGTCTGCCCAGCCGCGCGTGATCAAGCCTCTCGCGCTCTCCGATCCCACGCGGCTCGAGTCGTAGGGCAGCATCACGAGCCACACGCTGAGATTCGCCGCCGGCGCGCTCGATGCGATCCGCAGCGTGACGCGCGGCGTGCCCGAGATGTGCACGGTGTCGGTCAGCGCGGGCGTCGCATACAGCAGGCGGTGCGACGACTCGTTCGCACTTGCGTCGGCGGCGCCGCTGAACGCGACATCGTCGACGAGCGATTCGGTTCCGGTTGCCGCCGCGCGCGTCGTCAACGCGCCGATCGCGCGACCACCCGCGGCCGGGTGCAGCACCAGCGGCACCGAGCCCGGGACCGGGAACGACGCGAATGGCAGCGGCGGCGGTGGCGGTGGAGGCGGCGGTCCCGCCTGGCGACCGCGCCCTCTGGGCCGCACGGCAGTCGACGTATCGATCCAGATCGGCGCGTCGTGCTCGACGCCGTTCTTCACGCCGTAGAGATAGTGGCTGAACCAGCGATTCAGCATGTCCGCCGGCGGATTGCCGCCATGCCCGCCTTGATGCAGGAACATGGAGACCGGGAGTTTGCGCGCCTTCATCTCGTTGTAGATGCGCACGCTGTGCTCGGGCACGACGTTGTAGTCGTTCAATCCGTGCGCGAGCAGCACCGCCGCCTTGATGTTTTTCACGAACGGCAAGAGATCGCGGACCGCCCAAAAATCGTTGTAGTCGCCGGTGGCCCGATCTTGGCCGTGCGAGCCCGCGAAGATGCCGTTCTTGTAGAGTCGATCGCAGTTCGCGCGATTCGTCGAGTCGCCGCTGGCGATGAAGTCGTAGAGCACATCGACATCTTCGCCGAGATAACCGCCCGGCGAACGCACGAGACCATTCGAGCGATAGTAGTGGTAGTACGACGTGTTGGGCGACACGGGGACGACGACCTCGAGCCCCGGCACCGCTGTCGTCGCGGCGGCCAACGGCAGCGTTCCTTCGTACGACGTGCCGATCATGCCGACTTTGCCGGTCGACCACGACGTGGCTTTGACTTCGTCGTTGCCGGTCTCGGTCGTGTAGCCCTTCGCGCGGCCGTTGAGCCAATCGACGACGAACTTCATCGGCATACGCTCGGGGATCTCGCCGACGGTGGGACATCCCTGCGAGCGCCCGGTGCCCGGCTGCTCGGAGTGGACGACCGCGAAGCCGCGCGGCACCCACTCATTCACGAGGGCATTCGAGATTCGTGATCGATCGGCGCGGTAGGGCGGGTTCGCCATGGGCTCGCGCGGCGTCGGTTGCTGATCGAGCTCCTGATGGACGTCCCAGTTCACCTGCCCGCGCGCCGTGCCGGCGTAGTACGGACTCGCGCCGTACAGCACGGCGACCTTGAGCCCGTCGGTCTCAGTCTGTCGCGGCCGCGTGACGTCGACGTGGATGCGATCGGGCTTGCCGTCGTGGTCGGAGTCGAAATTCGTTTCGACCCACAGTTCCTGGCGGATCCATTGCGTGGAGTCGGCGAACGCGGGGACGATCTGGGCCATGCCGTTGGTGAAGACGGGCGTGGCGTTGGGCGCGGACTGCGCGGCGGCGAGCGACGGCGGCGCCAGCACAATGAGCCACGTGCGGCGGGCGAGACGATATGAGAGCATGCGGGAATATGAGACAAGACAAAACGGGCCGCCAATCGGCGGCCCGTTTCGCAGTTCGAGTCTCGGATCCCCGAGTCTCGCTTAGTACATCCCGCCCATACCGCCCGGCGGGCCGCCGGCATGCGGCGCTTCCTTCTCCTTCTTCTCGACGATCAACGCTTCCGTCGTGAGCAGCAGTCCCGCGATCGACGCCGCGTTCTGCAGCGCCGTCCGCGTCACCTTGGTCGGGTCGATGACGCCGGCCTGCACGAGATTCTCGTACGTGTCGGTGAGCGCGTTGTAGCCGAACGCGTCATCCTTCGAGCCGCGCACCTTCTCGACGACGATCGAGCCTTCGCCACCCGCGTTCTGCACGATCATGCGGATGGGCTCCTCGATCGCGCGACGGATGATGTCGACGCCGATCTGCTCGTCGGCCTCGTCGAACTTGAGGCCCTTGAGCGCGCGCTGCGCACGGATGAGCGCCACGCCGCCGCCCGGGACGATGCCCTCTTCCACGGCCGCACGCGTCGCGTGCAAGGCATCTTCCACGCGCGCCTTCTTCTCCTTCATCTCGGCTTCGGTCGCCGCGCCGACGTTGATCACCGCGACGCCGCCGGCGAGCTTCGCCAGACGCTCCTGGAGCTTCTCCTTGTCGTAATCCGACGTCGAGCTCTCGATCGCGCCCTTGATCTCCTTGATGCGGCCCTGGATCGCGTCTTCCGAGCCCGCGCCGTCGATGATCGTGGTGTTGTCCTTGTCGACGACGATGCGCTTGGCGCGACCGAGGTCGGTGATCACCGCGTTCTCGAGCTTGAATCCGACTTCCTCGCTGATCACCTGGCCGCCGGTGAGCTTCGCGATGTCCTCGAGCATCGCCTTGCGACGATCGCCGAAGCCCGGCGCCTTCACGGCGCAGACCTTGAGCGTGCCACGCAGCTTGTTCACGACCAGCGTCGCGAGCGCCTCACCCTCGACATCCTCGGCGATGATGAGCAGCGGGCGACCCTGCTGCGCCACCTTCTCGAGCACCGGGAGCAGGTCCTTCATCGACGAGACCTTCTTGTCGTGGATGAGGATGACCGCATCCTCGAGCACCGCTTCCATCTTCTCGGGATCGGTGACGAAGTAGGGCGAGACGTAGCCGCGATCGAACTGCATGCCCTCGACGGTGTCGAGATCGGTCTCGAGGCCGCGGGCCTCTTCCACCGTGATCACGCCGTCCTTGCCGACCTTCTCCATCGCTTCCGCGATGAGGTTGCCGATCTCGGCGTCGTTGTTGGCCGAGATGGTGCCGACCTGCGCGATCTCCTTCTTGCCCGAGGTCGGGACGGAAATCTTCTTGAGCTCGTCGACGATCGCCTGCACCGCCTTGTCGATGCCGCGCTTGATCGCCATGGGGTTGGCACCGGCGGTGACGTTCTTCAGGCCTTCGCGGAAGATCGCCTGGGCGAGCACGGTCGCGGTGGTGGTGCCGTCGCCGGCGTTATCCGACGTCTTGGTGGCGACTTCCTTCACCATCTGCGCGCCCATGTTCTCGAGCGGATCGGTGAGCTCGATCTCCTTGGCGACGGTGACGCCGTCCTTGGTGACGGTCGGCGCGCCGAACTTCTTGTCGATGACGACGTTCCGGCCCTTGGGGCCGAGGGTGACCTTGACCGCTTCCGCGAGCTGGTCGACACCGCGCTTGAGCGCCGCGCGCGCATCGACGTTGAAATGGAGTTCCTTGGCAGCCATATGAGAACCTTGATGTTAGTTGTTGAATATTAGAGATCTAAAATCGAGGGCCTAGGCGAGGACCGCCAGGACGTCCGACTCGCGGAGGATGAGCAGCTGCTCGCCGTCCACGGTGACCTCGGTGCCGCTGTACTTCCCATAGAGCACCTTGTCCCCGACCTTGACGTCCATCGGGACGCGCTTGTCCTTCTCGAAGCGGCCGGGGCCGACGGCGACGATCTCGCCCTGCTGCGGCTTCTCTTTCGCCGTGTCGGGGATGTACAAGCCGCCACGCATCGTCTCGGCTTCCTCGAGGGCCCGGACGACGACGCGGTCGGCCAGCGGTTGCACCTTCACACCGGTCTTGGTGGCCATACGGAATGCGCCTCCTGTCTATCGCTGCGGTGAAAATCGATGAGAACGAATGGTTAGCACTCACCAGCGGGGAGTGCTAACAGAATCGAATTCTACGCGGGTCCGGGGCGACCGTCAAGGCCTCCGCCAGTCGTGACCGTGTCTGCGTAAGTATTTATCATAATGTTACTTACGATAACCACAGCCGCGACGGATCAGTCTGAGCCCCTCAGCAGCGTGTGCGCGATCTGAAGCCCCTGCAGCGTCAGATACGGCTCGACCCGATCGAAGGACGTGCACAGCTTCGCCATCGTCTCCGCGAACCCGCCCGTCGCGATCACCATCGGTTCCGACAGACGAGGCCACTCGGCCCGAATGCGGCGGACGATGCCGTCGATCGCCTCCGCGGCGCCGAACATCACGCCCGCGCGAATGCATTCCTCGGTACGACGGCCGATCACGCGCGACGGAATCTCGAGCTCCGTCGCCGGCAGCTTCGACGTCCGGCGCGTCAGCGTCTCCGACGCCGTCATCACGCCCGGCGCGATCACGCCGCCCAGGAAAACCCCCTCCGCGGTAATGCAGTCGAAGGTCATCGCGGTGCCCATGTCCACGACGATCGCATCGCACGCAAAGATCCGGCTCGCGGCGAGCGTGTTGATCAACCGGTCGGCGCCGACGGTCATCGGCTCGTCGACGTCGAGCGTGATCGGCAGCTTCGCGCGCGCGTCGATGATCAGCGGCTCGCCGACGCCGAAGTATTGGCGGCACGACTCGGCCAACGAGCCCGTCACGCGCGGCACGACGGACCCAATCGCGACGCCGTCGACCATGTCCGGCGTGAACTCGCTGGCCGCGAGCAGCGACCGCAGCAGAATGCCGAATTCGTCGGGCGTGCGCGCGACGTCGGTCATGATGCGCCAATGCCCGCGCAGATCGGCCTCGCTGAACAGGCCGATCGTCAACTCCGTATTGCCGACGTCGAAAACCAGGATCACGAGTTCTCCTTCACGGCTTCCGCGAGCACGAGCGATCCGGCGCGCACCGTCGTGACCTGCGCCGGTCCGGTCTCCGACAAAGCTACGTCGACCACGAGCGCTCCGCTCGCGTCGATGCCACGCACCACGCCGGCCACGGGCTCGACGCACCGGCGATCGCGCGCCAGATCGCGCGCGGCGAACGCCGAGAGTTCATCGTCGCTGAGCCGACCTGTGCACGCCGCGGCCGCACGGAGCGGCGCGACGATGCGCGCGAGGACATCGTCGCGCGTGACACCGTCGCGCAGACCGCCGGCCCGGGGTTCGCTCGCCGGCGGACGCAGGTTGATGCCGACGCCGATCGCGATCCACTCCGGCTTGGCGTCCCGCCACCGGGCTTCGATGAGAATTCCGGCAAGCTTGCGATCGGCCACGTAGAGATCGTTCGGCCATTTGAGCCGAACACTCGACTCGGCGAATGCATCGAGCGCGGGCGCGAGCGCGAGTCCCACGCGCAACGACAGTACCTCGAGCGCCGACGCATCGCACGGACGCTCGATGAGCGTCAACCAGATGCCGGCGCCCGGTTCGGAGCGCCAGCTTCGCCCCATGCGCCCCCGCCCGGCGGTTTGCCTGTCGGCAACGATCAGCGTACCAGGCGCCGCGCCCTTCGCCGCGAGGTCGTGCGCGACGTCGAGCGTGGACGTGACTTCGGGAAGAAAGATCGGCGATGGTGAGTCGGTCAACGGCGACGCTTCACCGGTGTTTACCGCACGAACACGAAGAAGTACACGATCGCCAGCACGACGCGATACCAGCCGAACGCGCGGAAATCCCGCTTCTTCAGGTAGGCCAGGAACGACTTGATCGCGACGATGGCCATGAGGAAACTGATAATGAACCCCACCGCGAGCGCGGGAATGTTCTCGGAGACGGCCGAATGGTTCTTGAGGAGCTCGAGGCCGCTGGCGGCAAGCATGGTGGGCACGGCGAGCATGAACGAGAACTCGACGATCGTGCGCTTGCTGATGCCCAGCACCATGCCGCCGACGATCGTCGCGGCGGAGCGCGAGACGCCGGGCACGATCGCGATCGCCTGGAAGAGACCGATCAGCAGCGCACGGCCATACGTGATCTCGGAGAAATCCACGTCCGTCTCTTCGCGCTTGCTGAAGCGCTCGAAGATGATGAGGATGATGCCGCCCACGAGCAGCGACGTCAGGATGACGTGAATGTTTCCCAGAAGATATTGCTTGAGGATTTTATAAACCGTCAATCCAATGATGCCCGTCGGGATGAAGGCCACGACGAGCTTCTTCAGTACCTCGATGTTCAGGAACTTCTGCCAGTACAGGATCACGACCGACAGGATGGCGCCGAACTGAATGATGATCTGAAAGCTCTTCATGAATTCCGTCTCGGCCAATCGCAGCGCGTTGGTCGCGAGAATGAGATGCGCGGTGGACGAGACCGGCAGGAATTCGGTGATCCCTTCGACGATGCCGAGCATGATCGATTGCCCGATCGACAGCGTGGTCGCGGCAACGGCGGGCGCGGCGGGAATGGCTTGCAGGAGGTGCGGCGGCGGGATCGTCACGTCGGCGTGGGTCGGGGGTCGGGGCTGCCGGCGCGTTGCGTGAGCGACGGCAGAGACAAGGCGTGTTCGTAGAAGGCTTCGTATTCGGCGACGATCGCGTCGAGCGAAAACCGTGCGCGCGCGTCGGCGGCGCCGGCGTAGCTCATGGCGCGCCAGCGCGGCTCGTCGCGCAGGATGTCGATCGCGGCGGCCGCCATCCCTTCGACGTCGCCGACCTCGCACAACACGCCGGTCTCATTCTGCTTCACGACTTCGGGCAGCCCGCCGGTATTCGAGCCGATGACCGGCACGCCGGACGCCAGCGCTTCGAGCGCGCTCAAGCCGAACGACTCGCTCTTCGACGGCAGCAGGAACAGATCGGCGCCGGCAAGGAGCGGCGCGACCGCGTCGATCTTGCCGAGGAAGAAGACTTTTTCGTGGACGCCGAGCTCGCGGGCTTCGGCTTCGGCGTCCACGCGGTCGGGGCCGTCGCCGACCATGAGGAGCACCGCGGGCAGTTGTTCCTGGACGCGGTGAAAGATCTTCACGACGTCGCGCACGCGCTTGACGGGGCGGAAGTTCGAGACGTGCATGAGCACGCGCGTCTCGGACGAGACCTGTTCGTCGAGGATCGAGGTATAGCGCGTGCGGTCGTAGATCTCGGGATCGACGAAGTTGGGAATGACCTCGATGCGGCAGGCCGTGCACCCGAACGTGGTGAGCGTCTCGGTCTGCAGATAGCGCGACACCGCGGTCAGGCCATCAGACTTTTCTATTGAGAATTTTGTAATCGGCCGAAACGACGGATCCTGGCCGACGATCGTGATGTCCGTGCCGTGCAGCGTCGTGACGACGCGAATGTCCGGCCGCGCCGTCCGCAGCATTTCCTTCGCGATCCACGCGCTCGTGGCGTGCGGAATGGCATAGTGGCAATGCAACAGGTCGAGCCCGTGATCGAGCACCACCTCGTGCATGCGCACCGCGAGCGCGAGGTCGTAGGGTGGATACTCGAACAGCGGATAGCGTCCGACGTCCACTTCGTGGAAGTAGATGCGCGGCGAGAATGCCGGCAGCCGGAACGGCTGCGCGTAGGTGATGAAGTGAATCTCGTGTCCGCGCCGGGCGAGCGCGATGCCCAGCTCGGTCGCGAGCGCGCCTGAACCGCCGTACGTGGGATAGCACGTGATGCCGATCTTCACTTGGGGCGGCTCCACTCGCGCACGATCGCGCGCCAACCGTCGGTGAGCGGGTTCACGCGCGTGACCGAGCCTTCGGGCAGCTGATGCCGAAACCACGTGCGCTGCCGCTTGGCGTACTGTCGCGTATCGATCAGGATCTGATTGCGCGCCGCGTCGCGAGTCAGCTCGCCGCGCACCAACCGTCGCACGACGTCGTATCCGGTCGCGTTCCAGGCCGGCGCGTCCGCCGGAATCGTCTGCATCAAGCGCCGCACCTCGTCTGGCCAGCCGTGATCGAGCATCTCGTCGATGCGCGCACCAATTCGGTCGGCGAGCGCGGGGCCGGGATCCACCACAAGATAGCGCGGGCGCCAACGGGTCGACCGCGGCCGCTCGCGATGCAATTCGCTCAGCCGGCGTCCGGTGAGGAGCGCGATCTCGATCGACCGCAGCAGTTGCGTGCGTCCGAGATGCGCGCGGCCGGGATCGAGTTGCATCGCCCAACGGCGCAGTTCGTCGACAGGCAACGCGCCGATGATTGCCTCGAGCCGGCGGCGGCGTTCGACGTCGAGCGGTGGCTCCTCGAACAAGCCCTCGAACAACGCGCGCACGTAGAGTCCCGTACCGCCGACGACGATTGGCCGCCGTCCCTCCGCGATCGCCTCGGCGATCCATGCGTCCGCGCGCTGTGCCCAGAGTGCGGCCGTGTAGCGCGAGGTTGGGTTGGCGACGTCGATGCCGCGGTGCGGGACACCGGCGAGCTCTTCGCGCGTCGGCTTCGCGGTGCCGACGTCGAAGCCGCGATATACCTGGCGCGAATCGGCGCTCACGACGAGCGACGGCGTCTCCTCGGCGAGCCGGAGCGCGATCGCGGTCTTCCCCGCCGCCGTCGGTCCGCAAATGACGAGCACGTCACCGCGGTCGGTCGAGTTATTTGCGGCCGAAGCGTCGCTCAATCTCGTCCCACGTGAGTTGCACGATCGTCGCGCGGCCATGCACGTCGTGCGCGGGAAGCGTCGTATCGCGCAGCGCGACGAACAGCGCGCGCATCTCTCCCGGCGACAGCGAGTCGCCCGCCTTGATCGCCGCCTTGCACGCGACCGTCGCGGCGAGTCGTTCATGGCGCGCATGCGCTCCCGTCTCGCGATCGCCGGTGAGCGTCGCGAGCGTTTCGCGCAGACAGCGTTCGGGATCGAAGCGTGGATGCGGCATCGGCACGGCCCGCACGATGAGCGTGTGCCCGCCAAAGCCCTCGATCTCGAACCCCAACCGCTCGAAGAGCTCGCGATGTGTCTCGAACGCTTCGCTCTCAGCGGGCCCCAGGTGCAGCGTCATCGGAAAGAGCAATCGCTGCGACGGCTGCTCGCCACATTCGAGTGTTCTCATGAACTGCTCGAACAGCACGCGTTCGTGCGCGGAATGCTGATCGATGAGCACGACACCGTGTTCGTGCTCGAACATCAGATAGGTCCGCTGCAGCTGAATGAGCGGAGGAATGTCGGAGACAGGGCGCGACGCTTCAGGCAGCGCGGCCGCGGACGCCGACGCGGAATCAGACGCGGCGAACAATCCGTCGCTCGTCGTCGTCGTCGGCTGGAGCGACTCGACGTCGACCGGTTCCGCGGGAGCCGGGGCGGTGCCGGCGAGGGCGGCGGGCCACACGCTCCGACCGAACGTCGCCCCCGCGTCGAAGGTGCCGAGTGCGCGGCGCACCGCGCGTTCGACGGTCTGCTCGACCTGCCAGCGATCGCGGAATCGTACTTCAGCTTTCGCGGGATGCACGTTCACGTCCACCATGTCTGCCGCGACGACGACTTCGAGAAACAGAGTCGGACGCACGCCGCCTGGAATCGTCGAGCGATACGCGGCTTCCGCGGCGCGCACGATACCGATGTCGCGCACCGCGCGGCCGTTCACCGAGAGAAAGATCCGCCGCGTCGCCGTGCCGACGTCGGCCGGTCGCTCGACGAGTCCCGCCACGTGCGTCGTCCCGCTCACCTCGTCGACGCCGAGCAATCGTCCGGCGACGCTGCCGCCGTGAATCGCGGCCAGTCGATCGCGCAGCGAGGCGGCGGCCGGGAGATTGAGCATCGGCTTGCCGTCGTGCGAAACATCGAGACGCACGTCGCGCCGAGCGAGCGCCATCGTGCCGACGACGTCGAGAATCGCGCGCCACTCCGAGCGCGCGCCGCGCAGGAATTTCTGGCGCGCCGGCGCGTTGTAGAACAGCCGCGCGACGCGGACGGTCGTTCCGCGCCGGCGTGCGGCGTCGGTCACTTCGCGCACATGTCCGCCCTCGACACGCACGAGCGTACCCGCGCCGTCATCGGTCGCGGTTTCCAGCTCGAGCTGCGATACCGACGAAATCGCGGCAAGCGCTTCGCCGCGGAACCCGAAGCTCCGCACGCCGACGAGATCGTGCGCGCTCCGAATCTTCGACGTGGCGTGACGCTCGATCGAGAGCACCGCGTCTTCGCGCGACATGCCGCTGCCGTCGTCGCTCACGCGAATGGTCTGTCGGCCGCCATCTTCGATCGCGAGATCGACGGCGTGCGCGCCCGCGTCGAGCGCGTTCTCGACGAGCTCCTTCACGACGGACGCCGGACGTTCCACCACCTCGCCCGCCGCGATTTGATCGGCGACGGCACTCGGCAGAACGGCGATGCGCGAGTTCGGCGAAGCTGGCGGAGACTGCGGCGCGGCGGACACCGCGCAAAGCTACCGGTGCGGCGCGCGCTCGGTCAATTGGCGAGTGCCGACGTGTCGACGGCGTCGAGGGAGATCAGCGATGGGTTCTCCAGCCAGCCGTCGCGGCCGTCGTCGAGCACCACGCGCGTCCACGCGCCCTGTCGGCCGGCGACACGCACCACTTCGCCGATGATGGCCGTTGCGCCGCGATCCCCGCCGAGCTCGGGGTCGCTGCTCAACGACGCGGTGTGTCGAATGACCGCGACGTGGCGGCCGGACATCTTCTCTTGCAGCGCGAATCCGCCGATCGCGACGAGCACCGCGATCACGGCGAGCGTTACCGTTTCACGTGCGCCGACGATTTGACCGCGCGCCGCACGCACGGCCGCCGCGCCCCATGCGAGACACCAGAGGAGCGCCGCGACGTCGAACACCCATGCGGGCGGCAGTGGTGGAACATACCCGGCGGACGTCCACGGGAGCGCGTGCACCAGCTCGACGCGCTCGCGAAGGTCGGCGGCCAACGGCTCGAGTCGCAGCGCGCGCTGCCATGCGCCAACGCTGCGCGCGGTGTCGGCCACCGCCCACGACGCCGTGCCGACGTTCGCCCACGCGTCCGGCGCTCGCGGCTCCGCACGGGCGGCGGCGATGAACGACTCGCGCGCCGCGACGAAATTGTGCTGCTGGTACTCGCTGACGCCGGCGTCGAAGAGGCGGCGAGCATTCACGCCGTCGAACGCGTGCACGGCGGCGGCGGTGCTCAAGGCAATCGCGACGATGATCCCGAATACCGGCGCGGCGATCTGCGTGCGAGGCAATGCTTCCTCATCCACCGTGCGATAGATCCGGCTCGCGCGATCCGCCGCGTCGGGCGCAAGCGTGCCCGACGACGAGAATGCCGCTTCGTCGAGCTCGCGCAGAAAACGTTCGGCATCGAGCGCGACGTCGGTCGAGACACCGCGCCGGCGAAGCGCGCGCGCCAACCCGCCGGCGCGCGTGAAGCTTTCGGGTTGCAGCCCGAGTCGATCCGCAAGGGCGAGCGTGAACGTCCGCCGCACCTCGCAGGGATCGCGCGCCGCATTGCTTTCGCGCGCGAGCGTGGCGAGTCGCGCCGTCGCTGACGCCGACATCGGTATCGCGCGCCGGCGACGATCGCGGGAACGGAGCGTCAGCGCGGGAACGGGCAACAGCGCGAGCACGGCCCAGAAGACCGGATGCTCGTGCAACGGCGAGCCCGCGACGCCGCGGTATCGCGTGCGCAGCGACAGCAGATTCTCTGTACGCGCTGTATCGGCCGACGCGAGCGCGCCGGGCGCCACATGCATGTGCGTCGTGCTCGTGGCCGCGACTTCGTATCGCCGGGTTTCGGGATTGAAGTAGCTGTAGCGAATCGGCGGGACGTCGAGCTCACCCGCGATCTTTGGCGTCAGCACCCAATCGAATTCCTTGGAACCGGCGATCTTGCGCGCGGTGGTGTCCACGTCGACGCGTTCGTCGCCTTTGACGAGCGTCGCCCAGCCCAAGCCGACGTTCGGTCGCGGAAAGAGCTTCACGTTTCCCGTACCCGACACGCTGACCGTCAGCACGACCGGATCGCCGACGCGCGACGTTGACGTATCGACTTTGGCCGCGAGGCGCAGATTGCCGACCGCGCCGCCGTAGTCGGCGGGCCGGCCGCTCAGCGGCGGCTCGACGGCGACGATGATCGTGCTGTCCGTTTGCAGCTCGTGCGTCTCCTCGCGGCTGAAGAAGCTGGCCGACAACGGCAGCGAGTAGACGAGTTGCGCCGGTGGGATCGCGAAGCGGCCCGGCATGAGCGGGAACAGCGCGCGCTGATACACGAGCGCGTCGAAGCAGTGCGATCCGCCGGTCCGGTGCGCACTCTCACCACGCGCCGGCAGATCGTAGGCGAGCATCGACTGCATGTCGGGCGGAAAGAACGTGGGGTTGCGGCGCAGCCGGTCGCGCACCGTTTGATTCAGAAACACCGCGACTTCGTAGTTCGCCTGCTGTCCGACATAGACGGTCTCGGGCACCGTGAGCGCTCGATAATTGACGTCGAGGCTCGTGTCGATGCGCGCGCGGGCAACGACCGTCGGTACGTTCGCCCGGGCACCGCTCCGCACCGAGATCTGCACGAGGCGCGAGCGCGTGCTCGCACCGTTCAGCCGTGCTTCGAACGGCGCGATCGAGAACGTTCCGATGCGATCCGTCGTCAACACATACCGATATTCGGCAATCACAGAATTCTGATCGTACGTCACGTGCGGCACGGCGGACGACCGGAGCACGTCGAACGGATAGAACGACGGCGAGACGAGCTGCGGCGCGACGCGGCCAGGAGCCCGCACCGCGACACTGACCTCGATTGCCTCGCACGCGGCGGCGCTGTCCGGCGCGTGCGCGACGATCGCGAGCTGCGCGAACAGCGCCAGCGCGCCGATCACCAGTCCTTTCCTCCCGGCGGCGGCTCTTGCCGGTTTTGTTTCTGCTTCTTCGCCTGCACGTCGCGCTCTTCACGCGCCGCGCTGCCGAGGAGCTGATCCGCCTGCTGCTGTCCGAGACCACCCTGCGGCTGCGGCGCCTGGCCTTGCGGCGACTTGTTCGACTGGCCGCCACCTCCCCCGCCACCTCCTCCTCCACCGCCGCCACCACCGCTCTGCTTCTTCCTGAGCGCGAGCTCGTAATTCCACTTGGCGTCGAGATCGTTCGGGCGCATCAGAATGGCTTTCTTGTAGACGGCGAGCGTCGAATCGAGCTCGCCGTTATCCTGCCCCGCCTGCGCCGCCAGTCCCGGCTTGAGATGCGCGAGCCCGAGATTGAACAGCGCGCGGAAGCGGAGCTCCTCGTCCTTGTCATCGGAGAGTCGGCCGAGCACCTCGGCGGCACTCTGCGTGGAGTCGGCGGCGACGAGCGACGTGCCGAAGTTGTACATCGTCTGCGTCGACTTGTCGCCGGCGGTGATCGCGTCGCGGAAGAGCGAGGCGGCGTTGCTGAACTGACCGCGATGATAGGCGGTGACGGCGGCCTGATTGCGCGACAATCCCGCGCAGCCGTTGAGCGAGAAGGCGAACAACAGCGTCGCGGCGACAGCGGCTTCGGCTGACGCAGCGCGCCGGCGACGACGACCGCGGCGCTCCATCAGCGCGGTGTCGAGCAACAGGAGCACGAGCGCGGGGAACAGGAACCACTGATACCGAGGCGTCTTGGTCTCGCCGCCCGCCGACGCACGCGCCTGCGTACGCAGCGTGGCAAGCGCTGACTTCACGCGTGCGGCCTTGTCGGTGGCCTCGGCCGGAATGAAGGTGCCGTTCGCGGCATCCGCCGCGGCCTTGAGAATTTCTGGATGATAATTCGTGATCACCGTGTTTCCATTCTCATCCTTCTTCGTTCCGATGGTGCCGTCGGGATTCTTGATTGGAATGGTCGTGCCCTGCGTGGTGCCGAAACCGACGGTGACGACGCTGATGCCCTGCGAGCCTGCCCGCTTGGATTCGGTAACGATGTCATCGAGCGGCTCGAACGCCTCGCCATCACTCATGACGACCAACGCCTTGTCGGAGCCACCCGTGCTGACCGTCGCCAGGTCGACACCCTGCCGAATGGTGCGCGCGAGCGAGCTGCCCGCCTGCCCCACCACCGAAGGATCCAGGTTGTCCAGAAAAAGATCCAGTGCGCCGGCGTCGATGGTGAACGGCGAGAGCACGTAACTGCGCCCAGCGAACGCAAGCACCGCGACGCGATCCCCCGGTGAGAGCGCGCGCAAACGCCGTACTTCTTCCTTCATCTTTTCCAGGCGGCTGGGCCGCTCGTCCTGTGCCATCATCGAGAGCGACGCGTCGAGCGCCAACACCATGTCGATGCCGCGCGAGCGCACGACGTCGCGCTCCTCCCCCCATCGCGGGCCGGCGACGGCGAGTCCAACCAGCGCGCTGGCGCCGCAGAGCCGCGCCATGCGCCAGCCCGGCGGCGTGAGCGTATTCGCGGGAATGAGCCGCGCGATCACGTCGAAATTGCCAAGCCGTTCGAGCCGGCGCTTGCGCTGCCGATACGAGTGCCGCAACACGAAGAACGCGAGCAGCGGCAGCAGCAGCACGAGCGGCAGCAGATACGGATAGTCGAAGACCACGCCGGCGAACGAGACGTTCATGGCAGCGGTCCTCGACGCGCCGCGAGCAACAGCTCGGTCACGAGCGCCAGCGCCGCGAAAAAGAGCGGCCAGCGGAACAGCTCCGTGTAGCGCACGTACGAGCGCGTGCGCACCGGCTCGCGCTCGAGCTGATTGATCTCCTGATAGATGCGATCGAGCGCCGCGGCGTCGCGCGCCCGGAAGTAGCGGCCGCCTGTCGTCTTCGCGATGTCGGCGAGCAGCGGCTCGTCGATCCGCACGAGCCGATTTTCGTAACGCAAGCCAAAGAGTCCGCGGCCGACCGGAACCGGCGCCATGCCTTCGGTTCCGACACCGACCGTGTAGATCTTGATGCCGAACACGGCCGCCGCCTTCGCCGCGGTGCGTGGATCGATCGACCCGCGATTGTTCTCGCCGTCGGTGAGCAGAATCATGACGCGGGAACGGCCGGGCGCATCGCGCAATCGGTTCGCTGCCGTCGCGATCGCGGTGCCGATCGCCGTGCCGTCCTCGAGCTGCCCCGCCGCGAGATTGTCGACCGCCGCGTTGACGACCGGATAGTCCGTCGTCAACGGCACCTGCGTCAACGCCTCGGACGCGAACGCCACGACGCCGATGCGATCGCTGGTGCGCGCCGCGATGAATCGTTTCACGACGTCCTTCGCGACTTCCAGCCGATTCTGCGGCTGGAAATCCTGCGCGAGCATTGAGCTCGAGAGGTCGATCGCGAGCGCGATGTTGATGCCCTCACTCGTCACGTCCTCAGCATGCGCGCCCGCCCGCGGACGCGACAATGCGACGATGGTCGAAGCCAAAAGCAGGTTGCGCAGAATGAACAACATCAGCGTCGTCGCGCGACCGGCACGCGGGCCCGCGGCGAGAACGGCGACCCGCGAGAACACAATCGCCGCCGGACGGCGGCGCCGGCGCACGATCCACCAGATCGGCAGCGCAAGCAACAACAGCAGCGCCCAGGGCGTCGCGAATTGCACGGAGCCAAGGGAAATCATGCGGCGCGTTCCTGAGGCGATGCCGTCGCCGCCGGCGGCTGCGACGCCTGATGCTCGTGCTCGACGATCGCGCGCGCCTCACGTCCAATCTCGCGCGCTCGCTCCGAGCTCACGGGACGCCGCGCGAACTTGATCAGATCCGCTTCGGTGAGCAGCCGCGTCAACCGATCCTGCGGCACGTGCGGCAGCTCGCGCGCGGTGCGCTGTAACTCCGTGCTCGTGAGCGACAACGTCGCCACGGCATAGCGCGCCGAGAGATAGTCGCGGAGCACTTCGACGACGAGCGTCACATGGCGTCCGCGCTCACCGGCATCGAGCAGCCCCAACGCATCGATGCGCTCGAACTCGGCCACCGCGCGCGCGTACGGATCGACGATCACGACGGGCTTGGGACGCCGCCGCCGCTTGATCCACCACCAGACGATCGTGCCGATGCCAATGATCGCTGCCGCGATCAATGCCCACAGCCACCATGGAAACATGTTCGACTCGAACAATTCGCGAGGCGGCTTCGCTACGCGCTGCGCGCTGTCTTTCGGCAGGAGACTGCGCACGAATACGGAATATCCGCCGAGTGGAATGCGGCGCTCGACGCCGTTCAAGTGCACGATGGCGTCGTCGAGCTTGATCGGCTGCGATCCGATGTCCCACGCGGCGACGCGATAGTCGGCGTATTGCTCGATCGCGGTCGTGTCGCCGGTCGTGCGCACGGCCACGGGATCGAGCGACTGCACGGTCGACGTCGAATCCGTCATGCGCGGGAAGTCGATCGTCGCGCCGCGCGGCGCGCGAATGCCGACGGTGATGCGGAACGGATCGCCGATGCGCACGGAGTCGGGCGCGACGGTGACGCCGGCTTTCACCTGAATGGTCTGGGCTCGGGCTGTATGCGCAGCGATTGTCATCCCGAGGAGCGCAGCGATTGTCATCCCGAGGAGCGCAGCGACGAGGGATCTAACATCCCGGCAGAGAGATCTGCCCCTCATCCGTGACACACGATTCCTCGCTCCGCTCGGAATGACGACGTTTTTCATTTCCGAAGCCTGGTCTCGCGCGAGCGGAAGAATCGCAGCAGCGGATCCATGATGCCCGTGTCGGTGTTGACAGGAATCTCATCGATCGCCAAGCGCCGCAGCAGATGCCGGCGCGCCTTTGCGTCGTCGGTCACCTGGACGTCGAACTGCGCGCGCACCTCGGGATCGCTCGTGTCGATGTCGATCGTCTGTCCCGTCTCGGGATCGACGAGCCGCACGAGACCGATGTCGGGCAGCGACCGTTCGCTCGCATCCTCGACCGTGACCGCAACGACGTCGTGCCGCTGCGCGAGCAGCTTGAGCGGCCGCTCGACGCTCGCGCCCTGAAAGTCGGAGACGAGAAAGATGATCGCCTTGTGCGAGAGCATCTTGTTCAGGTATTCCGTCGCGCCGCCGATGTCGGTGCCGCGATTCTTCGGCTCGAAGGCGAGAATGTCCCGGATGAGACGCAGTGCGTGCCGGCGGCCCTTGCGCGGCGGCACCACGTGTTCGATCACGTCGGTGAACATGAGGCAGCCGACGCGATCGTTGTTGCGGATGGCCGACATCGCGAGCACCGCCGCGAGCTCCGACGCCACTTCGCTCTTGAAGCGCCGCCGCGTACCGAAGCGCTCCGAGCCCGACACGTCGACCGCGAGCATGACGGTGAGCTCGCGCTCTTCGATGTAGCGCTTGACGTACGGCCGCTGCATGCGCGCCGTGACGTTCCAGTCGATCGACCGCACTTCGTCGCCCGGCTGGTATTCGCGCACTTCGGCGAACTCCATGCCCTGCCCCTTGAACACCGAGCGATACTCGCCGGTGAAGAGCGAGTTGACGAGCCCGCGCGTGCGCAGCTCGAGCAGCTTGACCTGGCGGAGGACTTCAGGCGGTACCGCCGGCGACTTTTGCGTTGGGCGTTGCGCGTTGGGGGATGCGCGCTTTTGCGCTGCGCGCTGGCCGCTGGCCGTGCTGTGCGCCGTGCGCCGCCGAAGAAAGTCGAACACGCTCTACGCCTGCGCGCCGCCCATCGCCCATCGCCCATCGCCCATCGCGGAGCGCCCATCGCCCATCGCGATCATGGGCTCTCGATCTTGGCGAGGACCCGCTGCACGATCTGATCGCTCGTCACTTCTTCCGCCTCGGCCTCATACGTCGTGAGCACGCGATGCCGCAGCACGTCCGGCGCGATCGCCTTCACATCGTCCGGTGTGACGAACGCGCGGCCGCGCAGAAAGGCATGCGCGCGCGACGCCTGCGCCAGCGCGATCGTCGCGCGCGGACTCGCGCCGAATTCGATGAGCGGCGCCAGATCGCCAAGCCCAGCGGCCTGCGGCTCGCGCGTCGCCAGGACGATGTCGACGATGTAGTCCATGATCCGATCGTCCATGTACAGATCGGAAATGCGATGGCGCGCGTCGAGAATCTGCCCCGGCGTCGCGACGGCCTGCACGTCGATCGGCTCCCCGCCCGCCATGCGGCGCATGATCTCCTTCTCTTCATCGCGCGTCGGATAGCCGACGCGCAGCTTCAGCATGAAGCGGTCGACCTGCGCTTCCGGCAGCGGATACGTCCCTTCCTGCTCGATCGGGTTCTGCGTCGCCAGCACGAGGAACGGCTCCTCGAGCTTGAACGTCGTGCCGCCGATCGTCACCTGCTTTTCCTGCATCGCCTCGAGCAGCGCCGCCTGCACCTTCGCCGGCGCGCGGTTGATCTCGTCCGCGAGCAGAATGTTCGCGAAAATCGGTCCCTGCTTCACCGAGAACTTGCCCGACGATTGATCGTACACCTGCGTACCCAGCACGTCCGCCGGCAACAGGTCGGGCGTGAACTGAATGCGATGAAACGTCGTATCGATCGTCTCGGCGAGCGTGCGCACGGTCAACGTCTTCGCCAGACCCGGCACGCCTTCGAGCAGCACGTGCCCGCCCGTGAGCAGGCTGATGAGCAGCCGGTCGACCATGTAGTCCTGGCCGACCACACGCCGCGCCACCTGGCGTGCGACATCCTGAACGAGGCGCGAGTCCGCCGCCGTGGAGACTTGTGTTGCCACGATGAACGCAGGTTGAGGTGTGTTGCCGTTGAGATTCGACGATGCGAGTTGCAACCGTCGAGCCAGCCTGTCCTCTGAACTGCTCCTACACCGGCAAATGCACTAGGTGTCATCCCGAGCGAAGGCGCGCGGCGCCGGAGTCGAGGGACCCCCGTCCCGACGGCGGAGTCCTCTGCAGCACCCCGCTGAGATGGGGGTCCCTCGACTCGCTACGCTCGCTCGGAAAGACGCGCTGCTTTTCACGCGGACACCAGTTTCTTGAGCGCCGATCGCTCGAGCAACGTCAACTTCCGCGTCTCGCCGCTCGGCAAATTGCCCAATTCGATCGGCCCGTATCGGACACGCACCAGCCGCTCGACCCCGAGGCCGAGCGCCGCGCACAGGCGACGGACTTCATGCTTGCGACCTTCGGTGATCGTGACCTCGAAGTCCCATCGGTCGCGCCCAAGCTTGCGCGCCACGACGCGCCGCGGCTGCACGGGACCATCGTCGAGCATCACACCCTCGCGCGCGACGTACACCGCTTCGTCGCCCTTTCCCGTAACGGTCGCGACGTAGGTACGCTCGATCTCGCTGCTCGGATGCGACAGGTGGTGCGCCGCCGCGCCGTCCGTCGTCAGCAGCAGCAAGCCTTCCGTCAGATAGTCCAGCCGTCCCACGTACGTGAGACCTGGAGTCGCCGGCACGAAGTCGAACACCGTCTTGCGACCGTCGGGATCGGACCGCGTGGTCATCACTCCCGACGGCTTGTTGAGAACGATCCACTCCACGCCCTTCGGCGCCGCGATCGGCTTGCCGTCGACCGCAATCGCGTCCTTGTCGGGATCGACGATCTGTCCGATCTGCGCGACGGCGCCGTTCACGCGCACGTGACCGGCCGCGATCAACTCCTCGGCCTTGCGTCGCGATGCGACTCCCGCGCGGGCGAGCGCGCGCTGAATGCGCATCGGCTCGGACATCACTCGCTCACTTCGGCGACGACCGTGGCGCCGTCCGCCGAATGATCGGCGACCGGACGCTCCGGCGCGCGCAGCGCGATCGCCAACTCGTCGGCGCGCGGCAGCTCCTCGAGATGCCGCAGCGCGAAATGCTCCAGGAACAAGGGCGTCGTCCCGTACAACAGCGGACGTCCCAATCCCTCGGCGCGTCCGACGACGTCGATCAGGCCGCGCTCGTGGAGGGACTTGAGCATGCTGCCCACCGCAACGCCGCGAATCTCCTCGATCTCGGCGCGGCTGATCGGCTGGCGATACGCAATGATCGCGAGCGTCTCGAGCGCCGCACCTGACAGGCGCGCAGGCCGCGCCGCAAGCTGCGCGCGCTCGATCGCCTCGGTGTATTCAGCCCGCGTCAGGATCTGCCAGCCGCCGCCCACCTCCACGAGCTCCACGCCATGTCCTTCGACGTCGTAGTGCTCGCGCACTTCGTCGAGCGCGGCCTGCAGCTCGGCCGGCGAGGCGTCGGGGTCGAGCGTCGCCAGCTCGTCGGTTGCGATCGGGCGGGCGCTGGCGAACATCGCCGCTTCAAGCAGCTTCGCTAGCGGCGTCACGAGAGATTTCCACGTTGGCAAATGGTTTGGGCTGCGCGACACGAAGCTCGCCGAGTTTGGCCAGCTCCAGCAGTCCGAGGAGCGTCGAGAGAATCTGCCACGGTTCGGCGCCGCGCTCGACGATGTCCGTCCAGTAAATGCGCGCCTTGAGCTCGAGCACGGCGCGAATGACCTTCACCGCGCCCGGAATGTCGATCGCGCGCGGAATGACCTCGTGCATGTTCGCCGGCGTCACCGCGCGCAACACGCGATCGACCGCGGCGAGCAATTCCGAGAGCGAGAGTGCCAATGGCGCCATCGGCGGCGCCGGGGCCTGCGGCAGATACGCGCGCGCAAATTGGTTGCGCCGCTCTTCGCCGCGCCGCTCGAGGAGATCGACCACCTCGCGCATCTGTTGATACTCGAGCAGCCGCCGCACCAACTCGGCGCGTGGATCTTCCCACGCCTCGACGTCCGCGCGCGGCAGCAGCATCTGCGCCTTGATGCGCAGCAGCCGAGCCGCCATCTCGAGATACTCCGCGGCTTCGTTCAGCCCGAGCTCGCGAATGCGCAGCACGAACTGCTCGCACACGCGCGCGATCGGGATGTCGTAGATGTCCACCTGCTCCTCGCGAATGAGCGAGAGCAACAGGTCGAGCGGTCCCGAGAAGCTCGGGACGTCGACCAGGAAGGTGGCTTCCGGAGCGTTCGGATCTGGAGCGTAGGCAGCCGTCATGGAAAGGCAAAGGCGAGCGTGCGTTGGCTAACGGAACCAGTCCTGGGTCGTCTCGGGCAATACGAGGCGCGAGATGAAATGGAACAAGCCCTGTGCCGCGAGCTCGACGGGTTTGAACCACCAGTCGAGAAAATTGAACTTCACCATCAGGATCAGCAGGACGATGCCGGCGAATCCTATGCGTTGGTACTGCGCCGCCCAGGCCGGAGGCAGCAGATACTTGACGACGTGCGACCCGTCGAGCGGCGGCACCGGAATGAGATTGAACGCGACGAGGCCGAGGTTAAGGTAAATGGCCCAGAGCATCATCGCCTGCGCGATGGCCGCGACCGGTACGAGCCCTTCGGCGGCGTGCGCGGCGAGTCCGATCAGCGCCGCGAGGATCGTGCACGCGATCGCGATGACGAGATTCGTCGCGACGCCGGCGAGTGAGACGATGATGTCGCCGCGACGATAGTTGCGGTAATTCCGCGGGTCGACCGGCACCGGCTTCGCGCCGCCGATCGCCATGTGCATCGTCTGGAACAGGATCACCGGCAGGATGATCGTGAGCCAGAGATCGATGTGCTTGATCGGATTCCACGTCAGCCGGCCCATGTCGCGCGCGGTGGTGTCGCCCTGACGGAGCGCCGCGTACCCATGCGCGATTTCGTGCGCGATGACCGAGAACAGCATCACCGGCGCGATCAACAGAATCAGCCGAAAGTCCAAGTCGGTACGAGGCGGGGGCCGGGACAAGCGATCGACGCCCATGCCGGCCGAGGATCGGAATGGGCGAAACGTAGTGGACCGCGGAACACGTGTCAAAGCGCCGGCCAACGTGGGCAAGCGTTAGCAAAGCGTTATAGCGCCTTGACTTTCGCGCTATCGAAATCTAGTTTCCACGTCCGCAAATCAGCTCGCCACATGGGCGAGTTTTTCTTCGTTTTTTTCGTGTTTTCCTCGTTTTCGAGACTATTTCGTGCCGAATATCGCATCCGCCAAAAAGAACATGCGTAAGTCGCGCGCGGCGACCGTGCGCAACCGTGCGCAACGTTCCGCCTTGCGGACTGCGCTCAAGAAGGCACAGGCCCCGGGTGCCACCGCCGAGCAGAAGCTCGCCGCGACCAGGCTGCTCGATCGCGCCGCGCGGAAGGGCTTGATCCACAAGAACAACGCCGCCCGCAACAAGAGCAGGCTGAGCAAGGCCGCGACGGCGTAGTCACCGTCAACGCGGCGCTTACAGCGCCGCCAGCTCGGCCCCGCACCGCTCGCAGTACCACTCCGTCGGATAATTCATCGCGCCGCACTCGCTGCACTTGAGCGTCTTTGACTGCTCGATTGCACCCGACGCGCGCAGCACGATCGGCGTATGCCCCGGCACGTTGGCCCCCAGCGGCCCTTCGCTCGAGGGCGCCGGCGCTGGTGACGCCTCGACCGGAGCCGTTCGTCGCGAATCGCCCTCGTTGACCACTGTGCTGAGAAACGCGAGCTCGTCGAACGAACCGCCGGGCGTATGCAGCGCGTTGCCGTCGAGCACGACTTTCTCCTCCGTGACCGGCGCGTGCAACGGCGCGTGCAACGGCGCATCCGACTCCGCGAGCGCGTCGTGCAGCGACTCGGTCTCCGCCAGATCCGGCGGCTCGGACGACGACGCGTCCGGCGTACTCGCTGCCGTACTCGCTGTACTCGCTGCTTCGACGCTTGGCGCGGCTGGCGGCGTACTCGCCGCCGCGGCTGGACTGTCCAGCAACCCGCTCAACTCCTCGATCCGCTTCACGAGCTCGGCCTTCTCCACGCCGAGCCGCTCGATCGATTCATCGACCGTGCGGAACGCGTCGTCTGCTTCGTTCCCGGCGATCTCACCGACGTGCGCGCGCAACTCCAACTCCGCGCGCTCATCGCGACGCAACTGCTCCTCGGCCTCGAGCAGCGCGCGGCGCGACTCGAGACTCGTCTTTTCTTCCTGAATCGAATGCCGGTGCGCGCTCAGCTGTTCGTCAACCTGGCGCAGCCGACCCTCGTAGTCGGAGTGCACGCGATCGAACACGTGCTGCGGCGTCGAGTCACGGCGCGCGTCGAGCGCGGCCAGCCACGACTCGTAGCGGCGGCGTTCTTCGATCAGTGCCGGCAGTTCCTGCGCCGGGCGGTTCGCATCCGTCATCGTCGATCCTCATCCGGCGAACGCAGCCCATACATCCCGTGCAGCGCGCGCGCCTGGTCCATGCTCAACTCGTTCACGCTCCCGAGCAACCGCGCGGTGAGCAGAATCCTTGCCGCGTGCTCGAGACTCTCCATGCGTTGATGCGCCACCTCGAGCGTCGGTCCCACCGTCGTCGCACCGTGATTCGCGAGCAGCCATGCGTCGTGTCGCGCGAGATACGGCTCCATAACATCGGGCAGGGCGTCGGTTCCCGGTGTGGCGTACGGCACAACGGGTACCTCGCCCATCTGCAAGATAACTTCAGGCAGCACGGGCGCTACGAACCCCTCGCCTGCCACGGCGAACCCCGTTGCCGTCGGCGGATGCGCATGGACGACCGCACGCACGTCCGCGCGTCGCTCGTAGATGCGCAGATGCATGCGCAGCTCGCTCGACGCTGTCCCCTGTGGATCGAGCACACGTCCGTCGGACGCGACCCGCACGAGATCGTCCTCGGTGACATTCACCTTCGACATCATGCTCGGCGTCGCGAGAATCGATCCGTCGTCGAGCCGCACCGACACGTTGCCATCCGGCCCCGCGATCAGCCCGCGCTCATACAAGCGGCGGCAGACGCGCACGATGCCGCGCGCCGCCTCGTCGCGCGTCACGCGTCGGCGCGGTAGGCGACGCGGCCTCCGACGATCGTGCAGCGCGTGCGGCCGGTGAGCGTCTGGCCCGCGTACGGCGTGTTCCGCCCCTTCGACTTGAAGCGCGACGGCTCGACGAGCCACGCCATCGTCGGATCGAACACGGTGACGTCGGCGTCGGTGCCGCGGCGCAGCGTGCCGCCCGGCAGCTTGAAGATTCTCGCCGGCGCGCACGACATGCGCTCGACGAGCAGCGGCAGATCGATGATGCCCGCTTCGACGAGCCACGTGATGTTCACCGCGAGCGCCGTCTCCAGCCCGATGATGCCGTTGGGGGCATCCGCGAACTCGCGCTCCTTTTCGTCGTAGTGATGCGGCGCGTGATCGGTGGCGATGAGATCGATCGTGCCGTCCTTCACCGCCTCCTGCAGCGCGGCGACGTCCGCCGCCGTGCGCAGCGGCGGATTCATCTTCGCGTTCGTGTCGTAGTCCTCGACCGCGTCCTCTGTTAGAGAAATGTGATGCGGGCACACTTCGGCGGTGACGTTGATCCCGCGCTCCTTCCCCCACCGAATCAGCTCGACCGAACCGCGCGTGCTCATGTGACAGAGATGCACGTGGCCGCCGGTGCGCCGCGCCAACAGAATGTCGCGGATCGCCATGATCTCTTCCGCCTCGCTCGGCACCCCTTTCAGCCCGAGCCGCGCACTGACGACGCCTTCGTTCATCGCGCCGCCCTTGGCGAGCGTCGGCTCCTCGCAGTGGTCGGCGACCGGCACGCCGAACGTGCGCGCGTACTCGAGCGCCGTGCGCATCAGATGCGCGCTCGCCACCGGCTTGCCGTCGTCGCTGAACGCCACGGCACCCGCGCCGATCATCTCGCCGAATTCCGCGAGCGATTCACCCTTCTGGCCCAGGGAGATCGCGCCGATCGGATACACGCGCGCCGCATTGGCGATCTGCGACTGGCGAATGATGAATCCCACCGCCGCCTGATTGTCGGTGACCGGATCGGTGTTCGGCATGGCGCAGACGGCGGTGAATCCGCCCGCAGCCGCGGCACGCGCCCCCGTCGCGATCGTCTCGACTTCCTCGCGCCCCGGCTCGCGCAGGTGACAGTGCACGTCGACGAACCCCGGCGAGATCACCTGCCCCGTACAGTCGATCGTCTCGAGGTCGTCGCGGTTCCGCGTCTCGTCCGCAATCCGTACGCCGACCGCTTCGATCTTGCCGTCGACGATGAGCACGTCCGCCGTCTCGTCGAGCGACTGCGACGGATCGATCACGCGCCCGCGGCGCAGCAATAAGGATTTACTCATTGCCGCCGCGGCCCTTCGCCGCCTCCGCCAACTCGGGCTTGCCGCCCGACAGCATGTACAGCACGGCCATGCGCACCGCCACGCCGTTCGTTACCTGATCGAGGATCACGCTGAATGGTCCATCGGCCACGTCGGAGTCGATCTCGACGCCGCGATTCATGGGGCCGGGGTGAAGAATGAGAACGTCCCTCGGCGCGCGCTCCAGCCGCTCGCGCGAGACACCGAAGACACGATTGTATTCGCGCAGGCTCGGGATGTATCCCGCCGTCATGCGCTCGAGCTGCAGCCGCAGGATGTTGAGCGCGTCCGCCCACTCGATCGCCTCCTCGACGCGGCGAAACACCGTAACGGGCAGCTCCTCGACCGCGTTCGGCAACAGCGACCGGGGGCCACACACCCCCACCTCGGCGCCCATCTTCGTGAGCCCCCAGATGTTCGAGCGCGCCACGCGCGAGTGCAGCACGTCGCCGACGATGCAGACCTTGAGGCCGTCGATACGGCCGAAATGGTCGCGAAGTGTCAATAAATCGAGGAGGCCCTGCGTCGGATGCTCGTGCGTCCCGTCGCCCGCGTTGATCACGTTCGACTCGATCCGCTCCGCCAGGAACTGCGCCGCGCCCGAGGCGCCGTGGCGAATCACGACCATGTCGATGCGCATCGCCTCGAGATTGCGCGCCGTATCGACCAGCGTCTCGCCTTTCGACACGCTCGAGCCCGAGGCCGCCACGTTCACCGCATCCGCCGACAGACGCTTTTCAGCAAACTCGAATGACACGCGCGTGCGCGTCGACGCCTCGAAGAACAGATTCACGATCGTCGCGCCGCGCAGCGTCGGCACCTTCTTGATCGCGCGCTGGCTGATTTCCTTGAACGGCTCGGCGGTATCGAGAATCAACTGGATTTGCTCGCGCGACAGCGGCTCGAGTCCCAGCAGATCCTTGCCGAGCGACAGGGTCACGGCGCGGACTCCTTGTCGGTCACGATCACGCCGTTCTTGCCGTCCAGCTCCTCGACCAGGACGTCCACGCGCTGCGTCGGGAGAATCGCGATCGTCTTGCCGACGACGTCCGGCTGAATCGGCAGCTCCCGGCCGCCGCGGTCGATCAAGACGGCCAGGGCTATTCGCCCCGGCCTCCCGAAGTCCGCGAGCTCGTCGAGCGCCGCGCGAATCGTGCGTCCGGTGTAGAGCACGTCGTCCACGATGATGACGTTTTTCCCCTCGACATCGACGGGAATGCGCGTCTGTCCCACGACCGGCCGCGGACCGACGGTCTGCAGATCGTCGCGGTAGAGCGTGATGTCGAGCGAGCCGTGGGGAACGTCCGTCTCTTCGCGATCGGAGATCGTGGATACGATTTGCGCCGCGAGCTGAACCCCGCGGCGCTGAATCCCAACGATGACGAGATTCTCGGTGCCGTTGTTCAGCTCCACGATCTCGTCGGCCATGCGCCGGAGCGTTCGATCGAACGCGCGCGCATCGAGCACCGTTTGTGGTTTTGCCGCTGCCATGGTGCGCCCAATATGCGACAATCGGGCGGCCAATGGTAGCGAGGCTCGTGCTGGAAGATGCCGATCAGCCGAACGGCGGGCCCAGTGTCGACTCGCCGTCCTCGGACGTCTTCACGCCCGCGAGCGGATTCCGCATCGCTTCGCCGCGCAGCAGCCGTCTGACGACGCTCTGAATGACGGAGAAGCACTCGCAGCAACAGCCTTCCAGTCCCGCCCGGTCGATCACCTTGATGCGCCCGCGGCCCATCTCGATGAAGCCGCGCTTCTCGAACAGGCCGAGCGTCTCGGTGACGCTCGCGCGGCGCACGCCAAGCATTTGCGCGATGAAATCGTGCGTGAGGTCGAACGTGTCGCGCTCGAGTCGCTCGTACACCATCAGCAGCCAGCGACAGCACCGCTGCTCGATCGAATGCTTGCGGTTGCAGCCGGAATTCTGAGCGGCGAGCGTGAACATGACGACGGAGAACCGGTGCAGCAGCGCCGTGAGGGCGGGCAGCTGCGGCAGGAGCGCGGCGAACGTTTCCGCGTCGACGCGGTAGCCTCGTCCCGACACCTGCATCATCGCCTGCTCGGGCGTCATGTCGACGCCGTGGAAGCGCGCCATCCCGATCATGCCCTCGCGGCCAATCGTCGCGGTTTCCACCGCGGTGCCGTCGACCATGACACTCAGCACCGACGCGATTCCGTCGATGAGAAAGTACACGGCCTCGATCGGCTGGTTGGCGTCGTATAACAGGCGCTTACGCGGCAATTCGACGAACGTGGCGTTCGCCTCCAGCAACTCGCGCTCCGCCTCGGGCAACGCGGCCACCAAGCGATTCTTGCTCAGCGAAGCGTCAGTAGGTACGGTAGCGTACACAGCGGCCCTCCTAAGTTCTTGGCGCACTTGAAGTTGCCTTCGATTGAGGTCAACATAGTTCAAGCTCGTGCATCCGTCTACGCCATTTGTTCACCTAAGCGGCCGTTTGCATTTTCATGGATCGTTCCGTTCCGACCAAGCGGCAGCGGCTTCTCGATGCGGCCGCCTCCGTGCTCGAGGAGCAAGGCTCCGCCATGCACTTCTCCGCCCTCGCCGCCCACGTCTATGCCCGGCTCGGCTTGTCCGACGACCCACCGGCACGGCTGAACGGCGTGCTCCACGACGACTCCTCCGGCCGATTTCGGCGCACCGGCCGCGGCACCTGGTCGCTCGCGCGCTGGGCGTAATCGCCCTCAAACTGGCACGGGGACCTGCCGACACTCTGTGGCAGACCGACCTTCTCTGGAGCCCCCGATGACCTGGCGCCGCCGCCAACCAATCACGTTCTGGCCGACATCGGACTCCGCTCCGCTCGATTCGCGCTTTCCGCGCGCCATCCCGGGCGAAGATTACGAGCGGTATGCGCGCGCCATGTGGCCGCAGTCGCAGCGCTGGATTCGCAAGCATCGGCATCGCATCGCGAACGTCGCGAAGGCCGATCTGCCGGTTCACGAGATACAGGACGTCCTCCGCCGATTGGCGACCATTGACCTGGGCCGCCGCCTCTACGGCCAGGAAGAACGTTTGATCACCGAGTTGGTGCAAGCCGCATGGCACGATCTCGGAGGCACGTCGGCGACGCCGAGCCCCGAGATTCCGTCGTTTCTCGTCGCGCGCCGCTGACACGACGCCATCCGAACTCAAAACGTTCGGACAAAACGCAACTGGCGCAAATCCCGTTTGCGTCTCATAGTGCAGGCGAGGCGGAGTTCTTCGTTGTTCCTACCCTAGCCGCCGCCGGCTATCGCACGCCCTGCGCACGCTGTGCGCGTTCCGCCTCAGAAGGCCGCGTGTCATCCAAAGAAGTCCCGTCGGGCCGACCAATCGTGTCGGGCCCGTCGCGCCGCATATCCGATCGCATTTCCGACTCCGAGATCTGGCGTCTCGCCGGCGAGTTCACACAGATCGTGTGGCGCGTCAGCGCCGACGGCGAGCGCATCGTCGCGCCAACCTGGACGCTCGTCACCGGTCAGATGCAGGCCGACATGCAGGGCGGCGGCTGGCTCACGTGCGTGCACGAAGCCGACCGCGCGCGCGTCGCCAACGATTGGGCCGAGGCGCGGGCCGGTGAGGAAATTCTGAACACGGAGTTTCGGCTTCGCCTGAACAACGGATCGCACGAGTGGTTCCGCGTTCGCGCGGAGCCCGTGTGCAACCGCCGCGGCCGAGTGAAGGGGTGGATCGGCATCGCGTCGAACATCGACGAGCAAAAGCGATCCGACGCCGCGTTGCGCGACGCGGCCGATCGCATTCGGCTCATCGTCGACGCGGCACGTGCCGGCACCATGGATTGGGCGCTCGACACCGATCACATCGACATCAACTCACGCGGCCGCGAGCTGCTGGGCCTGTCCGAGACTGCCGACGTCACGATCGACATGATCGAGTCGGCGATCGAACCCGAGGATCGTCAGCGCTTTCGGTTTGCCGTGGAACGATCGCTCGATCCCGGGGGCAGCGGCGCCCTCGACGGCGTGTTCCGCGTCAGTCGCCCGTCGGGGCCCGCCATCTGGGTGGGCATTCGCGGCGGCGTGCGGTTTCTCGACGCTGACGACTCGCGCAGCGAGCAGCCGCCGCGCGGCGTTCGCCTCCTCGGCGTGCTCACCGATCTGTCGCGGGAGATGCGCGAGCTCGAGGATCGCGCGTGGCTCAGCACCCTGGTCGCGTCGTCGAACGACGCCATCATCGCGCAGGCGCCCGACGGCGTCGTCACGCACTGGAATGCAGCCGCGGAACGCATCTACGGCTATACGGCTGATGAAATGGTCGGCGATTCAGTATTTCGTATCGTGCCCCCCGACCAGGCCAACGAGCAAGCGGCGCTGCTCGAGAGCGCGCGGCATGGCGGCGACGTTTCGAACATCGTCACCGAGCGGCTCGCGAAGGATGGCCGCCGGCTGATCGTCGCCGTCACGCTCTCGCCGATTCGCGACGCAACGGGCGGCGTCATCGGACTCTCGGCCATCGAACGCGACATCACGGCCGAACGTTTTCGCGAAGCGCAGTTGCACGAAGCGCAGAAGCTGGAGGCGGTGGGTCAGCTCGCCGGCGGCGTCGCGCACGACTTGAACAACATCCTCACCGCGATGATGGCGGGGGTGCATCTCGTCATTCAGAAGGGCGATCTCGACACGAGCGCGCAGCGCCGCCTTTCGCAGGTGCGTGAGGAATGCTTCCGGGCGTCGGGCGTCATTCGCGAGCTGCTCGCGTTTGGACGAAAGCAGGTCGTGACACTGCAGAACTGCCGCCTCAACGACATCGTTCGCGAAACCGAGCCGATGCTCGCGCGACTCATCGGAGAAGACGTTCACCTCGACATCTCGCTGCGCGCGCGAAAGGGCGTGTACGTCGATCGCGCGCAGATGATGCAGGTGATCGTGAGTCTCGCGGTGTACGCGCGCGATTCCATGCCGGACGGTGGGACGCTCACGATCGAAACGGCGGACGATGGCGACGCCACCGCGACCGGTGCGCGGCAGGTCGCGCTCACGGTCACGGACACGGGCGTTGGTATCACCGCCGAAACACGCGCGCGACTCTTCGAGCCCTATTTCACCACGCGCAAGCTCGGCTGGGGCACGGGACTCGGCCTGTCGGTCGTGCACTCGATCATCGAGCGGTTCCATGGCACGATCGACGTCGAGAGCGAGCCCGGTGAGGGCTCGGTCTTCACCATTCTGCTGCCGGCCACCGACCTTCCCTCGTTGCAATCACCGCCGGGAACGGACGCCGCATCGACGCCTGGCGGCCGCGAAACGATTTTGCTCGTGGAGGACGAGCGCGTGCTGCGCGATCAGATCGCCGACGCGCTCCGCGATCTCGGCTACACCGTGCTGGAGGCGCGCAACGGCTACGACGCGCTCACGGTGCTCGAGCGCCACAACGCGCCGGTGCATCTCGTTCTCTCGGACGTAGTAATGCCGGAGATGAACGGCGCCACGCTCGTGGCGCAGCTTCGCGAGTGGTATCCCACGCTCCGGGTGCTGTTCATCACCGGCTACAGTGAACAGGCGGTCGCCAGTTACGGGGTCGTGATGCCGGACACCGCCCTGCTCCTCAAGCCGTTCATGATTCCGGACTTGGCGGCGCGAATCCGCGCCGTCTTGGACGGTCCCCGACAGGCGGGTGTCGCCGATTCGGCGGGTGAGATCGCGGTGATGAAGTAATCCTCGAGTAATCACTTGGGACACGATGCGGGGGCGGCGCGGTCCTTGTAGTTTGGTCCACCCACCAACCCAAGGATCCGTCCATGCGCCGCCGCTTCATCGGTGCCTTGTTCGTACTCGCGTCCGCCTGTGCCGGCACCGGCATCGTGGACGCGCCGCCCAACGCCTCGATGACGGGCACGTGGTCGCTCCAGTCCGTCAGCGGCGTCGCGTTGCCGATCGTCGTCTCGACGCCGCCCAAGGTCGAGCTGGTGAGCGACGTGTTCACGATGGCCGCCGCCGGGACGTTCGTCGAAGCCTCGTCGTTTCGAACGACCGACGCCGCCGGGGCGGTGACGACGACCGCGGGAACCGATAGCGGCACGTACGTCGTGAGCGGGAACAATGTGACGTTCCACTTCGCGAGCGACGGCTCGTCGGCGTCGGCCTCCGCGAGCGGCGACACGTTCACCGCGACGAGCGGGACATCAGTGTTTTTGTATAAGCGGCAGTGAACGTGAACGCGCCGGCCCGAGCGTGAGCTCGGGCCGGCGCTGAGCGGATGGGACAGGATTCGAACCTGCGATCGGCTTTCACCGAAACACGCTTTCCAGGCGTGCGCCTTGAACCGCTCGGCCACCCATCCAGAGTTTGATATCCTAGTCGCGCGTATCGCGCGACGGGAGTCACACCGTTTCAGACCGTTCTAGTGCTCCGGTGGTTTCGCGGCCGCGCGGTCGCATCGCCGCGTGATAGAGACCGTGGAGTTCGGAACACCAGCGTTCGTCACGCTGCGACCATTCTGCATCGCGTAGAAACTGCCATTGGCACGCTCGGCGCGCGTGCCCACGAGCGACACGCGCGAGAAACCGGTCGAGGCGGACGCGATAAATGTCCCGGCCGCGGTCCCGAGATACGCGTAGATGTCGACGGGTGCGCCCGTGTTGTTGTTGACATCGAGATAGGGCTCGCCGTCGCAGGTCGTGATGTTCGACGCCGCCTGCCGGGGTGCGGACGACGACGGCGAGGACTGGGACGACTGACACGCGGCCGCCGCCAGGGCAAGGATTACGATCGACAGTCTGGTCATGGGAACTCCCGCGGCGTTCGTCGCGGAAACGGTGCCAAGTGCAACTGAACCCGGCGCGGCGGCAGACGCCGCCGCGCCGGGTTCATCGAAAGAACAACAAAGGCGGACAGGGTGAGATTCGAACTCACGATACCGGGTTCACCGGTATGCCGGTTTTCGAGACCGGTGCCTTCAACCACTCGGCCACCTGTCCGGGGGAGCCAATGAAATTAGATCGTAGACGCTGGCGCGTCAACGACTTGGCGCCGATTCCGGAAGAACTCCGTGAGCAGCGCGCCCCCTTCTTCGGCACGAATACCGGCCAACACGTCGGGTCGATGGTTGAGCTTGGGATGCCGCAACAGATCGGCGATCGAACCCGCCATCCCGGCCTTCGAATCCCACGCTCCGAACACGACCCGGTCCAGCCGGGCCAGGACGATGGCCCCCGCGCACATGGCGCAGGGCTCGAGGGTGACATAGAGCGTGCAGCCATCCAGCCGCCACGAACCGAGCGCGGCCGCCGCATCGCGGATGGCGATCGCTTCAGCGTGCGCCGTGGGATCCTGATCGCGAAGCGTGCGGTTCGACGCGTGCGCGATCACCTCGGTCCCACGGACGATCACCGCGCCAACCGGCACTTCTCCCGCGTCGCGGGCGATGCGGGCCTCGTCGAGGGCGAGGCCCATGAAGTGGTCGTCATCGGGACGCATCGCTATCACCACGGACTAAGGCGGACAAACTCGGAACGGCACGGAGACGGCGCGAAAAAAACTGCCGTCAACGGCCGTCAATATCGTTTTCTGCTAACACCGCTAACACCGCTAACACCGCTAACACCGCGCGCACAGTTTCGATCGCCAAAGCACCTTCTGGAGGTTTCTCCGATCGAAACATCCGGAGGGTGTTCCAAAAGAATCATCACACGGCGGTGGACGGCAGTTGACGCCGTCTCCGTGCCGTTCCGTGGACGTCCGACGTTCGTCCGTGGTAGCCTCTTTTTGCCGCCGCCGTTCCATCTACGCCCCGACAGTCTCCCGGGCCGGCTCATTAGAGAACGCTAATCCCCCCTTCCCGTCCGGCCGCGCCACGATCGCGTCGCCCTCCCCGAACTTCCCCTCGAGCACCGCAAGCGCCAACGGATTCTGAATGAGCCGCTGGATCGACCGCTTGAGCGGCCGAGCGCCGAACGCGGGATCGTAACCCTCCTCGGCGAGTAAGCGTTTCGCGTCGTCCGTCACCTCGATCGTGATCTTCCGCTCGGCAAGCATCTTCGTGAGACGCGCCAGCTGAAGATCGACGATGCGCGTGATGTCTTCCGTGCTGAGCGGATGGAAGATGATGATGTCGTCCACGCGATTGAGGAATTCCGGTTTGAACTGGCTGCGCAGCGAGGCCATCACCTGCGTCTCGACCAGGGCCCAGTCGCCCTTCGCGTTCTCCAGGATGAAATGCGAGCCGACGTTCGACGTCATGATGATCACGACATTGCGGAAGTCCACCGTGCGGCCCTGCGAGTCGGTGAGGCGCCCGTCGTCGAGGATCTGCAACAGGATGTTGAACACGTCGGGATGCGCCTTCTCGATCTCGTCGAAGAGCACGACCGAGTACGGACGCCGCCGCACCGCTTCGGTGAGCTGACCGCCTTCCTCGTAGCCGACGTACCCCGGCGGCGCGCCGATCAGGCGCGCGACGGCGTGCTTCTCCATGTACTCCGACATGTCGATGCGCACCATCGCGTGCTCGTCGTCGAACAGGAATTCGGCGAGCGCGCGCGCGGTCTCCGTTTTGCCGACGCCGGTCGGTCCAAGGAAAATGAACGAGCCGATCGGCCGATTAGGATCCTGTAAACCCGCGCGCGAACGGCGCACCGCATTCGCCACCGCTTCCACCGCCTCCTGCTGTCCGATCACGCGCCGCGCCAACTCCTTGTCGAGCTTCGTCAACCGATCGCGTTCGCTCTCGAGCATGCGCGTCACGGGAATGCCCGTCCAGCGCGCGACGACTTCCGCGATGTCGTCGGCCGTCACTTCCTCTTTCAGGAACTTCGGCCGCCCGCGTTCCGCCGTGAGCTTTTGCTCGGTGTCTTTCATGCGGCGCTCGAGCTCGGGGATGCGCCCGTAGGTGATCTCCGCGGCACGCTGCAGATTGCCTTGCCGAGTCGCCTGCTCCGCCTCGATGCGCGCCTGCTCGATCTCCTGCTTGATCTTGCCGACACCGCCGAGCATTTCTTTTTCCTGCTGCCACTGCGCCTTCATGCTGTTGGAGCGCTCGCGCAGCTCGGCGAGCTCGCGTTCGATCTCTTCGCGCCGCTCGATGGCGGGCCGGTCTTTTTCCTTCGACAACGCCGTCCGCTCGATATCGAGCTGCATGATGCGCCGTTCGACTTCGTCGATCTCCTGCGGCATCGAGTCGATCTCGATGCGCAGGCGCGAGGCGGCTTCATCGATCAGGTCGATCGCCTTGTCAGGTAGGAACCGGTCGCCGATGTAGCGATGCGACAGCGTCGCGGCCGCGATGATCGCGTCGTCGGTGATGCGGACGCCGTGGTGCGCCTCGTACCGCTCCTTGAGGCCGCGCAGAATCGCGATCGTGCTCTCGACGCTCGGCTCGCCGACGTACACGGGCTGAAAGCGGCGCTCGAGTGCCGGATCCTTTTCCACGTGCTGGCGATACTCGTCGAGCGTGGTCGCGCCGACCACGCGCAGCTCGCCGCGCGCCAGCAGCGGCTTGAGCATGTTGCCCGCGTCCATCGAGCCCTCGGCCTTGCCCGCGCCGACGATCGTGTGCATCTCGTCGATGAACGTGATGAACAGCCCTTCGCTTTCCGTGAGCTCCTTGAGCACGGCCTTGAGCCGTTCCTCGAACTCGCCGCGGAACTTGGCGCCGGCGATGAGCGAGCCCATGTCGAGCGACACGAGCCGCTTGTTCTTCAAGCCCTCGGGCACGTCGCCGTTCACGATGCGCTGCGCCAGGCCTTCGACGATCGCCGTCTTGCCGACGCCCGGCTCACCGATGAGCACGGGATTGTTCTTCGTGCGCCGTGAGAGAACTTGAATGACGCGCCGGATCTCTTCATCGCGGCCGATGACGGGATCGAGCTTGCCTTTGCGCGCCGCGTCGGTGAGATCGCGCGTGTAGCGCTCGAGCGCCTGGTACTGATTCTCCGGATTCTGGTCGGTCACCCGATGCGTGCCGCGCACCTGCTCGAGCGAACGGAGCAACGCCTCGTGCGTCGCGCCGACGCCGCTCAGCAGGAGCTTGCTTTCCGTGTTCTTGGTATCGGAGAGCGCGAGCAGCAGGTGCTCGGTCGAGATGTATTCGTCGCCCAGCGCCTTCGCTTCGGACTCCGCCTTGTCGAAGACCTGATTCAGCTCGCGCGAGAGCGTCGGCTGTGCGTCGCTCTGCTTGGGGTAGCGCCCCGTCTCGCGCGCGACCTGCTCGCGCAGCTGAGCGACGCTGGCGCCGAGCTTCTGGAGCACCGGCACGACGATACTCTCATCCTGGTCGAGGAGCGCCGACAGCAGGTGGAGATCGTAGACGACGGGATTGCCGTTGCGGCGCGCGAGATTGACGGACTCGTTGAACGCCTCGCCGGCCTTTACGGTGAGTTTCTCTGGATTGATCATGTCGCCTTGAGGAGCAACCGCGATGCCTTTCCGTTGCGCCATTCCGGCCGAATTCGAGCGATCGGCCTATGCTCGACAAGGTAGGGCCTCTGCCTCTTCGGCACCACGGACTCGCGCGGAGGCTTGTCGTGGCGGGTCGCTGACCACGGACAAAGGGCGGACAACAGCCGATCGGCACGGAGACGGCGTTTATCGTTTGAAGCTGCGTTTGACGTGAGCTCTTTTAGAAAACCCCTAGGATGCTTCGAGGTTCGGAACGTCCCGAGGGTTTTGTTAAAAAATCATGAAACTGCAGTCAACGGCAGTTCACGCCGTCTCCGTGCCTTTCCGTGATCGTCCGACGTCCGTCCGTGGTAAAGCAGTCGTCCGACGTTCGTCCGTGGTAAAAAAAGACACGCGCCCGGGACCAACTTCCCGGGCGCGTGTCCAATATCCTTCCGTCAAGTTCGTCTTACTTCGAGTGGAAGACTCTCGTAATTCCCGGCTGCAAGACGTTGTCGATGAACAACTGGACGCCGTACGTGCCGGATGGAGCCTCTTTTCCCGTGCGACTGACCGTGCCGTCCCAGTACGCGACGTAATTGCCACAAGCAAGCGTCACGTTCAGAATCGGCTGATTCCGGAGCCCCGAAGGGAAGCTCGAGAACCCGTCCGCCGCTAACATCACAGGATACGCCACAGGCTGTGAAAGAATATTCAGCAGCCTCATGGTCACCACGTGTTGCTCAGTGCCTGGCGTGCAATCGTCCGCGCCTACACTGAAGTTGATTCGTGTGTCCGGATTGAAGGGATTCGGATAGTTGGATCCGACTTTGCCCTGCGCACCGTGCCCTCGGGACGATGTAGTCTGTCCCGCCGCATTCTTTGGCGACATCGCACAAAGGGCGAGCACGAGCACTAGTGCTGCCCAGCGGTGAAACATGTTGTCTCCGCGCTAACGAAACAGGACCGTTACAAGAGCTCCTGAATGGGTGAACGAGATACTGCCACGTGCCTCGAAGGTACGGTTCGGACAAGGGTGTGTCAAGCGAGCCGTGGCGTAGAATACCCTTGTCCCAATGGAATTTACGTGCCTACCCAGACTCGACCGTTTGCATGCCGGTTTGTATACCCCACCCGGTCACAATACTCCAACAACGGCACCAAATACTTCCGCGAAACCCCCAGAGCCTCACGGATCTCCGACGGCGACGCCTCGACCCCGCCCGCCATCGCCGCCCGCAACCGATCGATAAGCGACTTCAAGTGTTGCACCCTATAGTACCGCTCCGCCTCGACTTGCACGACCTCGCCCTGGCGCTCCAGATAGCGAAGAATCGCCGTCACATCCTCCCCGATCGTACCACTCAATTCCTGGACCGACGGCGGTTCGATCGCTGCCGAGTCGAGTTCGCTCAAAACACGCCCGGCGAGCAATTCGTTTGAGCCGGATAATGTTGGGGACCAATTTGGTTCATGAATCAGCCCGCTCGTGCTCTTCAGACGCCCGGATGCCAGACCCTGCTGGATCACCCAGTCCGCAATGTCCGGCGCTGCCGCCAACCCCGTCCGTAACACCTGCGCCGGCGCGCCGCCTTCGAGCGGATGCATGCGCTGATACTCCGCCACCGCAGCCTGAGCAGCAGCGTCGAGCGCCTGCAGAAGTTCGCGCGAGACCACGAGCTTTCCAGCCACCAGCTCTGCGCCCACAGCCGGCTCGGCGACGAGCGCGCGCGCCGCAACCGGCGACACGCCGGCGCGTACCGGAATGCTCGCGAACGGTACGCCCTGCCCACCCGCTTCCGACACCAGACGCGCCAGGCGATCGGCAACGCCAAGCCCGACAGGCCACAGCTTCGCGCGTTTCAGCGCGTATGGGTCCGTGATCACGCCGCCGGCGATCGTGTTCAGCGGCGCACTCGTCCTCACGACGAACCGGTCGCCGGCGCGCAGGACCACCGCTTGATCGAAGATGATGCGCGCGGCGAAGGTCCCACCGCTTGCGGCGCGCGTGACGATGCGCGCGCCGACCTCGGACGTGCCGACGTGCACACGCAGCCAGGCACGCGGACGCAGCTCGATGTCGGCATCGGGAACGAGCGTGACGTCCGCGCGCGCATGCTGCGTGGCATGCCAGTCAGCGTCGCACACGAGCGTCGAGCCGCGCGGCACGTCCTCGACGTCCACGCCGGCAAGCGCGATCGCCGAGCGCGACCCGGGAAGCGCGCGCTCGAGTTGTGCGCCATGTCCCTGAACGCCGCGCACGCGCGCCGTCTTGTTGCCGGGAAGAATGCGAACCGTTTCGTCTCGCGACAGACGGCCCGACCAGACCGTGCCCGTGACGACCGTGCCCGTGCCTTTGATCGTGAAGGCCCGATCGATCGGGAGGCGAAAGAGATCGCTGTCGTCGCGCGGAACGAGCGAACCCGCCAGCCGCGCAAGCTCCGCGCGCAGTGCATCGATTCCCTCGCCGGTCGTCGCCGACGTCGCGACGATCGCCGCACCGGGCAGCGCCTGCGCGCTCGCGCTGCGCACCTCGTCTTCCACGAGCGCCAACCATTCGTCATCGACGAGGTCGCGCTTCGTCAGTGCGATGACGCCGCGCCGCACGCCCAGGAGTTGAAGAATCGCGAGATGCTCGCGCGTTTGCGGCATGACCCCTTCGTCGGCCGCGACGACGAGCAGCGCGAGGTCGATCCCTG
>DATNEW010000021.1 GCA_035606695.1 Gemmatimonadaceae bacterium | reverse complement strand
AGCGCCGCAGTGAGGAACAATGCCCCTGGCTCGGCGGAATTCCGAGCGGAGGTGCGAAGCGCCGCAGTGAGGAACAATGCCCCTGGCTCGGCGGAATTCCGAGCGGAGGTGCGAAGCGCCGCAGTGAGGAACAATGTTGCTATTAATATCACAGCTTGAACTTACCGAAATCCTCCGGCCGGAGATGCTCGAGATACTCTTTGAGCTGCTCCGCGCTCAATTCCGACGACTCGCCCCCCGCGGTCGGCGGCGACAACGTCTCGGCCGCCTGCTCATCGTCTTCGTCCGGAATGACGAGCAGCGATTCGGCGGCAAAGATCGGCGCGTCGAGACGCAGCGCGATCGCGATCGCGTCGGACGGACGCGAGTCGACATTCACGACTTTTCCGTCGCGCAGGAGATGCAGCTCGCCGTAATAGGTGTTGTTTTCGACGCGCGTGATCTGCACCCGCCGCAGCGTGGCGCCGAGTCCGAGAATCATCGATTTGCAGAGATCATGCGTCAGCGGCCGCGCGCGCTTCATGTTGTGCATGTGCATGACGATCGACTCCGCTTCCGGCTGGCCGATCCAGATCGGAAGCAGGCGCTCACCGCCCTTCTCCTGCAGCACCACGACGTACGTCTGCGTGCCCGGATCCATCCCCAACCGCGATACGACGACTTCAATCATGATGACATGGTAATACGAGTTCCGTGATTATTTGACGGCACGGGAAAGCACCTTCGCCCGGTCTGTGCGCTCCCACGTAAACGCCGTCGGAGCGCCCCGCCCCGTTCCCACCTTGCACGGCGTGCGGCCAAAGTGGCCGTAGGCCGACGTCGCGCTGTAGATCGGCTTCCGAAGATCGAGCGCCTTGATGATGCCGCGCGGCGTGAGGTCGAACTCCTCGCGCACCGCGTCCATGATCGCCGACTCCGGTACCGACGACGTACCGAACGTATCGACCATCACCGAGACCGGTTCCGCGACGCCGATCGCGTACGCGAGCTGGACTTCACACCGCTGCGCGAGCTTCGCGGCAACGATGTTCTTCGCGACCCACCGCGCCGCATAGCACGCGGAACGATCGACCTTCGACGGATCCTTGCCGCTGAACGCGCCACCGCCGTGACGTCCCATGCCGCCGTAGGTATCGACGATGATTTTTCGGCCGGTGAGTCCCGCGTCGCCCTGCGGTCCGCCGATCACGAATCGCCCCGTCGGATTGATGTGAAACTTGGGCTTCTTCGCGCGCAGTTCCGCGGGAATCGTCGGTTCGATCACCTGCTCGATGATCGCGTTCCTGATCTGCCGCTCCGATGCCTCCGGCGCGTGCTGCGTCGAGATGACGACCGTGTCCACGGCCACCGGGCGCTTGTCCTCGTACACCACGGTGACCTGCGCCTTGCCGTCGGGCCGGAGCCATTTGATGTCGTCGTTCTTGCGACGCGCGGCAAGCGCTTCCGTCAAGCGATGCGCGAGCAGGATCGCCATCGGCATCAGCTCCTCGGTCTCGTCGGTCGCATAGCCGAACATCATGCCCTGGTCGCCGGCCCCGCCGGTATCGACCCCCATCGCGATGTCCGGCGACTGGCGGTCGATCGTGCTCATCACCGCGCATGTCTTGCTGTCGAAGCCATACGCGGGATCGGTGTAGCCGATCCGCTCGATAGTCGAGCGCACGACGTCGGGGACGTGCACGTACGTGGACGTCGTGATCTCACCGGCGACGCAGGCAAGGCCGGTGGTGACGAGCGTCTCGCACGCGACGCGCGCGTTCGCGTCGTCGGTGAGAATGGCGTCGAGGATCGCGTCCGAGATCGCGTCAGCGACCTTGTCCGGGTGACCCTCGGTGACGGATTCGGACGTGAAGAGATGGCGATCGTACATCATCTAGACCTAGGCGAGGGGTGTCAGTGGGGCAACCCGTGTCCGACTACCGCCGGATCGCCGATCATCGTGCTCAGGCGCTCACGCAGGACCGCCTCCGCTTCGGCCGCGGTCTGCGCGCGAATCGCGGCCGATGCCGCCTCTTCGGCCGCCTTCACCGAAATCGCACGGACGATGCGCTTGACGAGCGGCACCGAGCGCGGCGCGACGCTGAGCTGCCGCACGCCGAGTCCGATGAGCGCGAACGCCATGAGCGGCTGCGAGGCCATCTCGCCGCACACGGCAACGTCCAGGGAATGCTGACGCGCCGTGTACGCCGTCCGGCGGATGAGCGTGAGCACCGCGGGATGCAACGCCGTGAATCGCGACGCGAGGTTTGCGTTGCCGCGATCCACCGCCAGGGTGTATTGCACGAGATCGTTCGTGCCGATGCTGAAGAACGACACGTCGTTGACGAACGTATCCGCGGCGACGGCCGCCGCCGGCGTCTCGATCATCACGCCCAACGGCACATCGCGGCGAAACTCCGTGCCGCGCGCCTCGAGCTCGCGCGCTGCCTCATCGAGCAGCGCGCGGGCGGCACGCACCTCGTCCACCGACACGACGAGCGGCAGCATGATGTGTACGTCGCCATGCACCGCGGCTCGCAACAACGCGCGCAGCTGCACCCGGAACATGTCCGGTTGATCGAGACACATCCGTATGGCGCGCCACCCCAGAAACGGATTTGGCTCGCTGGGAAACCCGCCGGCCGGCAGCTTGTCGCCGCCGACGTCGAACGTCCGAATCACCACCGGACATCCATCGAACGCGCGAACCACGCGCGTATACGCGCGATACTGCTCGTTCTCGTCGGGCATCGTGGCGCGTCCGACGACGAGAAACTCGGTGCGCATCAGGCCGACGCCCTCGGCGCCGCTCGTCGCGGCGATGTCGGCTTCCTCGGGCAAATCGACGTTCGCGCGCAGCGTGATGCGCACGTCGTCGGTCGTGATCGACTCGAGCTGCGCGAGCTGGCGCAGCTCCTCGTCCGCCATCGCCTCCTGTCGTGCGCGCTCGCGATACGCGTCGATGTCGGAGTGCGACGGGTTGATCGCCAGCACCCCGGTTGATCCGTCGAGAATGGCCGTCTCGCGCCCAACGAGCTCCTGCGTCGCGGTGCGAAGTCCAACCACGGCGGGCAAGCCGAGCGAGCGCGCGAGAATCGCGACGTGCGAGGTACGTGTCCCCGCGTCGGTCGCGATCGCGGCGATCGCTTCGCGGTCGAGCTGCACGGTGAGACTCGGCGTCAGATCGTGCGTCACGAGGATTGCGTTCGATCCCTTCGGAAGGTCGACGGGATCGTGATCGGGGAGATCGAGCAGGATCGTCAGCACACGAATCTCGACGTCCTTGAGATCGCCGACGCGCTCACGCAACATGGCGTGCGCCGCACGTCCGAACTTTTGCCCCCACTCGATCATCACGATCTCGAACGCCTTCTCCGCGCCCAGGTTCTGGCGAATCAGCTCTTCGACGGCGCCCACCAGCTCCGAGTCGTCGAGGATGGAGCGCTGCACGTCGAAGATCGCCGCTTCCTGCGCGCCCGCGGTTCGCTCGACGCGATCGCGGATCTGACTGACGCGTGCCTTCGCGCGGTCGAGTGCGTCGTGCAGGCGCGCTAACTCGCCGGGAACGGCGTCATCGGGAATGATCCGATGCCGCACCTCGGGGATCTCCCATCGCAGCAGATGCACCGGGCCAACGGCGATGCCGGGAGACGCGGGAACCCCGACGAGCTTTCGATCCACTAACTCTCCCCGAAGCCGTTGCTGACGAGCGTCGCGAGTGCGTCGAGAGCCTGGTCGGCATCGGGGCCCTCCGCTCGAAACGTAATACTCGACCCATGTTCGGCGGCCAACATCATCACACCCATGATGCTTTTGCCATTCACGTCGAGGTCGTCTTTGCCGACGGTGATCTCGCTTTGAAACCTGGCGGCGAGCTTGACGATCTCCGCCGCGGGACGCGCGTGGAGCCCGTTTCTATTCGTGATCTGGACGGTTCGTTCGGGCATTAGCGGACTACCGAGAAGAGGACAAACGCGGCGACCACGAACAGAGACAAACGCCAGCCTTCAATGCGGCCCTGCAAACGAACCAGCAGAAACGATCCGAGCGCGACGGTCACGAGCACGAGCCCCAGCAGGCTCCGACCCGGTCCGATGATGCGACCCAGCGCGAGCGGTATTGCCACCCCGGTCGCGAGCGCCGCCACCCGTCCGATCTGCTGCGGTCCACGCCGCAGCACCGGATGCCCGAGCGCGGTCGCGACGCGCAGTCCGTGATTCCACCCCGTGCGCAGTCCCCAGATCCGCAGCGCGAAGTGTCCGGCATTGTACGCGGCGAGGAAGAAGCCAACGACGACGATCGGTGTCGCGCCCAGGCCGAACAAGGCCAGCGACGCAAGCGAGCAGAATGGCAGCCAGCCCGCCCACACGAGCCGGTCGCCGACGCTGCCAAGCGGTCCGCAAAGCGCCGTGCGAAAACGCTCGATGCGCTCCGGCGACTCGCCGTCGAGCTCCACGCGCGCGAGCGCACCGACGGCAACAGCGGCGAGATACGGATGCGCATTGAAGTAGTGGCTCTCCCGCGCCATCGCGTCCTTGAACGCCTTTCCGTGCACGCCGCCAGGCAGAAATCTTAGCGCGGGCTCGAGACAAAAGCCGATTCCGTTCCCGAGCAGGGTCTCGTAATTCCACGCGCCTTGAATCGCGAGCATGCGCACGAACATCGAGATCTGCGTGCGCACGGGAAGCGAGCGCGTGGCCGCCGATACGTTTGTGGTCATCTGAGAAACATCATGAAGAGGCCCAGCGCCAGACCGCCCCCGAAGAACCACAACGCGCCGGCGGTCGAATGAAACAGCTTCCACGCCGCACCGCCGGCGACGCTGGCCGCGACCGCGACGACGAACGCGCGCGAGTCGCGCTGATCGATCGTCCACAGCTCGATGCACATGCGCGACAGCGGTGCGAGCGCCGCATAGGCGATCGCGGTCAGCAGCGCGCCGCGCGCGAAGTCCGCCGTCATGCCGTCGAGCTGCAAGCTGATCACGGAGCCGCGCGCGCCGGCGGCGAGCGCATCGCGCTTCCGCCCGGCCCACACGGCGTTCAGCTGCCGGAGTTTGACCATCGTCCAGCCGCCGATCCACGTCGTCGCGAGCGCGGCGACCATGGCGAGCGACATCGCCCCTGCGGGATGCGACGGATAGCTCGAGAAGATCGCGCCGCCAACGACCGACGCCGAGCCCCACTCCGGATACCGCGACGCACCGAACGGCAGCGTCTCGAGCGCGATCAACTCCAGCGCGGCGCCGAGCAGCAATCCGCTCGGCGACTGTCCGACGAGCGCGCCGGCGATCGTCGACGCGACGATCGGCCGCGAGATCATCGCTTGCGGAAAGCTCACGACGTCCAACCCCAGCACGCCGCCGAGCAGCGCGAGGGGGATCAGGTCGATGAGCATCATAGGTCCTTCATGATTCGTTGCCCGCGAGCAGATCGTCGAGCGAAACAGGACGCGCACCCGGCACATCCTGCGCCGTGACTTTCGCGCCGCGCGCGGCGAGATCGCGCAGCTGCTGCTCTTCCTCCGGGGAGAGGAAGACGTAGCGCATGCGTTGCACGCGGCCGGGCTTCGAGTGAATGCCTCCGACGTTGACCGCCGTCACACCGGCACCGTCGACGAGCTTGCGCATGGTCGCGATGTCGCCCGTGAGCAAGAGGCCCGGCCGCGGATCGGCCTGATATTTCGCGACCGCGTTGACCGCGTCGTCCGCCGTGTGGAAATACACTTCCATCTCCGGCGGCACGCCCATGCGATAGAGCTCTTGCTCCCAGTCACTCTCGGCAACGGCGTCATCGACGAGCACGATGAAGCGCAAATCCAGCGGCTGACCCCATCCAACGACGACCTGCCCATGAATGAGCCGGTCGTCGATCCGATACAGCACGAGTGTCACGCGCCGGCCCCATACGCGTTGATCGCCGCACGTCCGCGCTCGGCGGCATGGCGTGCGGCTTCCGGCGCGGGCCGCCCTTCGGCGAAGACGAAGTCGAGCAGCAACGGAAGGTTCGTTCCCGCGACGAGAATGGCGTCGTCCATGCCGCGCAGAATTCGGCGCGATGCCATGGTGCAGCTTCCGGCCTGCAGATCGGTGAAAATCACCTTCACGCCATGCTCCAACATCTTCGAGCGCAAGAGCTCTTCGATGTCCTGCACGCTGAGTTTCGCAACCGACACGGGAATGAGTTGCGTGCCTCGTCCGGTGATTTGCTCGACCGCGGACACGAGGCCGGCGGCGAACTCGCCGTGACCCGCGACGATCGCCCGCGGCACGCCGTGCGATTGCGCGTCGTCGTTCGCGGGCTGGGTCATCGATTCATTCATTGTCGTCCTGCAGGTAGCGCGCGACGTCCGGGCGGTCGCGCATCTGCCGCATCAGGCGCTCGTTGAAGCGCTCCGCCGGATCGATGCCGCTGTACTTGAGCAAGTGATTCATCGCGATCACTTCCGCGATGACCGTGATGTTCTTTCCCGGATTCAACGGAACGCGCACCATCGGGATCTCGACGTCGAGGATCGTCGTCGACTCGGTATCCAATCCCGTGCGATCGACGGCCGCCTCCTGATCCCACGTCTCGAGCTGCACGACGACCTCGATACGCTTCTGCTGGCGCACGGCGCGGATGCCAAAGATCGAGGGAATGTCCACGAGGCCGACACCGCGAATCTCCATGTGGTGCCGCTGCAGCTCGTGCCCGCGACCGATCAGCACGTCGCTCCCCCGCCGCTGTACGAGCACGAGATCGTCCGCCACCAGCCGGTGGCCGCGCTCCACGAGATCCAGCACGCATTCGGATTTTCCAATACCACTTTTCCCAATGAACAAGAGGCCGACGCCGAACACGTCGGAGAGTGAGCCGTGAAGATTCGTCGACGGCGCGAACTCGTCCTCGAGCCACGGCTTGATGCGCGTGTAGAAGTCGTTCGTCTTGAGCTTCGTGCGAATGACGCTGATGCCCGCCTCGACCGCGAACGCGACGAGATCTTCGCCCGGCTCCTGTCCCTTGGTGACGAAGAGGCAAGGCATCGGGAACGAAAAAAAGGTCGAGAGGTGTTCGCGCCGCGTTTCCGGATCGAGCTGCTTGAGATACGTAATCTCGGTCTCGCCGAGGACCTGCAATCGCTCCGAGGGAAACCGCTTCACGTAACCCGCGAGCGCCAGTCCCGGACTCGAGACGTCCGGATTCTCGATGATGTTGTCCAGTCCGTTCGGTCCGGCCACGAGATCGAGTTGCAGCGGCCCCGCCATGCGTTCGAGCAATCGGCCGACGGTCAGTTTCGCCTTGGCACTCATGGTGTGTCGCCTCGTCCGACGATGCGCATCAAATGTCGCTCGGTCTCGAGCGCGGCGTTGTTCCAGGTGAAGCCTTCAGCGAACTGGCGCGCCTCGGCGCCCAACGTCGCGACGAGCTCGCGCGACTCGGCCAGCCGGCGCATGGCGGCGCCCATGGCGCCGGCGTCGCCGTGCGGAACGAGAAAGCCCGTGCGCCCGTCACGCACGGACTCGCGAATGCCAGGCGAGTTGGAGGCGACGACCGGCGTCGCGCAGGCGGCGGCTTCGAGATTGGTGATGCCCCATCCCTCCTTTGGCGAGGCGAACACCAACGCCCACGAACGGCGAAGCAGCGCGAGCTTGTCGGCCTCGGAGATGCGCCCAAGAAATCGCACGCGGCCGGTCAGGTCAAGCGAGGCGGCGAGCGATTCGAGCTCATCGCGGTAGTCGCCGGCGCCGGCGATCTCGAGCACCGCGTCGGCTACGTTCATCGCCGCGAACGCGCGAATGACGAGATGCACGCCTTTGTACTTCTTCAATCGCCCGAGATACGAAAATACGGGGCGCGGCGCGCGCTCGGCGGCGTTCGGCGTGTACGCCACGGTATCGATGCCGGGATAGATGACCTCGACCGATTGGCGCGGAATGCCGCGCGCCGCGAGATCGTCGGCCGTGCTCTCACTGATCGCCTCGAACGGAATGTCGCGGTAAGCGCGCCCGAGCGGACGCTCGGCGGTCCACACCGCGGCGGCGAGCGGCGCGGCGAGCTCGTGGAACGCCGTCGAGCCGAAGAGATGCGGCACCAGCGCGACCGTGCGACGTGCACCCCACCGCGGCGTATACAACGGGACCTTGTTGACGTCCTCGACGAGCACGTTCGGCCAGTTGTTTAGTATTCTCTTATAGTAGCGATGTGCTAAAAAAGGGAACGTGTGGCGCGTACCGACACGATAGACGGAAATTCCGTCCAGCGTCGCGCGCGGCGCGCTGTGCGGCCAGCCGCCGCAGAGCAGCCGCACCTCGTGGCCGCGTTTCGCGAGCCGGCCGAAGATCTCGTGCAGGTGAATCTCGGCGCCGCCGGCCTGCGGGTTCTCGCGATCCTGCCAGTTGACGAGCAGGATGCGCACTTACATCCGTCCCATGCGGCGCGCCAGCGCATCGAGCACGCCGTTGACGAACTTCGCGCTCTTCACCGTGCCGTATCGCTCGGCCAGGCGCACGGCTTCCTGAATGACGACCCGCGGCGGCGTCTCGCCCTGGCTCAGCTCGGCCGCGCCGAGCCGCAGCACGCAGCGGTCGATGACACCCAGGCGCTCGAGGCGCCAGTTCGTCGTGACGTCCGCCAGCTCCTCGTCGAGCGCGCGCTGCTCTTTCGTCAGGGTGCGCACGAGCGTGCCCGCGATTTTCCGCTCGTCGGGCGGCACCGAGAGATCGTCCCAGATTCTCGTCGCCACGCGCTCGAGCGGTTCGCTGCCGCGCAGATCCCAGGCATACAGCGCCTGCAGCACCCGCGCGCGGGCCCGCGTTTCAACTCTCGTCCGAGGCATCCAGTCGATCGAAGAGGTCCGCCATCTCGAGCGCCGCGAGCGCGGCATCCCAACCCTTGTTGCCGTGCGCGCCGCCGGCCCGTGCCTCGGCTTGTTCATCATTGTCGCACGTGAGCAGGCCGAACCCGATCGGCACGTCGAACTCCGCGCTCGCCTGCGCCAGCCCGCGCGACGCTTCGCCGGCGACGTAGTCGAAGTGCGGCGTGTCGCCGCGAATGACCGCACCGACTGCCACGAGCGCGTGATATCGCTCTGAGGCGAGCAAGCGGCGCACGGCAAGCGGCAGCTCCCAGGCGCCCGGCACCCATACGACGTCGACGTTGTCCGCCGACGCCCCATGCCGAACCAGCGCATCCAGCGCACCGTCCACGAGCCTTTCGACGATCGATTGATTGAATCGGCTCGCCACCACGGCGAAGCGGCGTTCTTCGCCCGAGGGCGTTCCGGAAAATTCGGCCATTACGATTATTTGTCGTTCCTCGCTTCGGCGCTACGCACCTTCGCTCGGAATTCCGCAGGTATGTCAGGAGGCGAGCAGGTGTCCGAGCTTGTCGCGCTTGGTCTTCATGTACCCCGCGTTCTCGTCGTGCGACGGCTGAACGATCGGTACGCGCTCGCCGAGTCCGATCCCGTACCCCTCGAGACCGACCATCTTGCGCGGATTGTTCGTGATCGGTCGAATGGATTTGACACCCAGGTCGAGCAGAATCTGCGCGCCGATCCCGTAGTTGCGGAGATCGGGCTTGAACCCGAGCTGCTCGTTGGCTTCGACCGTGTCGGCGCCTTTGTCCTGCAGCTCGTACGCCTTGAGCTTGTTGAGCAGCCCAATGCCCCGCCCTTCCTGATCGAGGTACACGATCACGCCGCGGCCTTCGCGCGCGATCATGTCCATCGCCGTGTCGAGCTGCCAGCCGCAATCGCAGCGCATGGAATGGAAGACGTCGCCCGTGAGACACTTCGAGTGCATGCGGACGAGCAGATTTTCACCGTCGTCGATTTCGCCGTAGACGAGCGCGACGTGTTCGTGCGCATCGACGTCGTTCTTGTAGCCGACGATGCGCCATGCGCCGAACTCGGTGGGCAAGCGTGCCTCGGCGACGCGATGCACGAGCCGCTCGTTCTTGAGGCGATACGCGACGAGTTGCGCCACGGTGATGAAGGTGATGCCGTGTTCGCCGGCGAATCGCTCGAGCTCCGGGCGCCGGGCCGCCGATCCGTCTTCATTCAAGATCTCGCAAATGACCCCGGCGGGCATCAGTCCGGCGAGCCGCGCGAGATCCACCGCGGCCTCGGTGTGCCCGACGCGCTGCAACACGCCGCCTTCGCGCGCCCGCAGCGGAAACACGTGGCCGCCGTGGCGGAAGTCGGACGGCACCGCGGCCGCGTCGACCGCCGCGAGAATGGTCGTCGCGCGATCCTGCGCGCTGATGCCGGTCGACACGCCGAAGCGCGGCGAGGCGTCGATGCTGACCGTGTACGCCGTGCGGTATTCATCCGGATTCGTCTCGCTCATCTGCGCCAGACGCAGCACGTCCACGCGATCGCCGGTCAGGGCGAGGCAGATCAGCCCGCCCGCCTTCTTGATCATGAAGTTGATCATCTCGGCCGACACGAGCTGCGCCGCGCAGATCAGATCTCCTTCGTTCTCGCGATCCTCGTCGTCCGCGACGATGACGAACTTTCCGTCGCGCACATCGGCGATCGCCTGCTCTATCGTGCTGAAAGCCATAGAAGTTTCCTAAATCCGAAATTCTGAATTCGCACTGAGAAGGCGCTGCACGTACTTCCCCAGCATGTCCGCTTCGACGTGTACGCCGTCGCCCGCCTCGAGGTCGCCCAACGTCGTGTGGCGCAACGTGTAGTCAATCAGCGAGAGTTGAAGCACCCGCGGTGCCGGCAGATCGTTGACCGTGAGACTCACTCCGTCGATCGCCACGGAGCCGTGCAATATCATAAGCTCAGCCAGTCCCGGCGGCAGAGCAAGATCGATCAGCACCGCGTCGCCATGCGTGCGAACGTTCTCGACCGACGCGACGCCGTCGACGTGCCCTTGCACGAGATGGCCCCCCAATCGATCGCCAAGCCGCATGGCGCGCTCGAGGTTGACACGCCGGCCCGTGTCCCAGGCGCCGACCGTCGTGCGCTCGAGCGTCGTCGCGACCGCCGCGACAGTGAACCAGCCCGAGCCGTGCTCGCGCACGGTCAGGCACGCGCCGTTCACCGCGATGCTCTCACCGTCGCTCAACTCGTCGTAGCGGCAGCGAATCCGGAACTCCCGGCCGGCGTCGACCGACGACACCTGCTCGATGGTTCCAACGTCATCGATCAACCCCGTGAACACGGCACCTCGTGGAGCGCGTACGTCGTCATCACGTCGTCGCCGAATTGCGCTCGCGCAATCACGGGCCGCTCGGCGAGCGACGACTCGAATCCCTCGGGCGCATGAGCGAACGCGCGCGGCGCGTCGCATCCGAGCTCGAGCGATGAGCGAAAGATAACGAGGCGATCCACGAGGTCTTCCCGCAGCAGCGATCCCGCGATGCGCGCCCCGCCCTCGACGAACAGCGAGCGAATGTCCCGGGCGCGCAGCATCTCGAGCGATTCGTGCAAGGACGGCGCGAGCAACACCGTGGCGCCTGTTTCCTCTGCCATCGCCAATCGGTCGACGGGCACCGCACTCAGCCGGCCGATCAGGATCGTTTCCACTTCGCGCGCGGTGCGCATGAGTGCCGACGTGCGCGGCGTGCGCAGTGTGGAATCGAAGACGACGCGCAGCGGGGCGCGGCGCGGCGAACGTACGTCGCGCGCGGTCAGCAAGGGATCGTCGGCGATGACGGTGTTGACGCCGACGGCGATCGCATCCGCGTTCGCCCGCAGGCGATGAACCTCCGCTCGGGCGTCCGGTCCGGTGATCCAGCGATGCGCGCCGCTCGGATCTGCGATGGCACCGTCGGCCGACAGCGCAAGCTTGAGCGTGATCCAGGGCCGGCGACTCGAGAGCGCGTTGAAGAACGCCGCGTTCAATTCCATCGCCTCGTCACGCAGCAGCCCGATTTCCACCGTCACGCCCGCGCGCCGCAAGCGCGACGCGCCGCCGCGCGCGACGAGACTGGGATCCGGCGACGCGATGACGACGCGCGAGATACCGGCCGCGATCACGGCATCGGCGCAGGGCGGCGTCTTTCCAAAGTGCGCACAGGGCTCGAGCGTGACGTACAGCGTCGCGCCGCGCGCACGCTCGCCGGCCTCGCGCAGCGCCTGTGCCTCGGCGTGCGCCTCGCCGTATCGCGCGTGATACGCCTCGCCGACGACGACACCGCCGGCAACGACGACGGCGCCGACCATCGGGTTCGGCGCCGTCTGTCCCCAGCCTTCGCGCGCCAGCGTGAGCGCGCGGCGCATGTGCGCCATGTCATGCGCATCGGGCCCGCGGACATCCGAGCGGGCTGCGGGCCCGGTCATGATTGCGTGATTACCAGGCGAAGCGCAGTCCGACCGACCCGTACGTGCGCGAGTCGTCCGCCTTGCCGCTGCTGAAGGTATTCGTCGTCGTGATGGCGCTCGCCGGGCTCGCGCCGCTCACCTGCCCGCCTTCGATCACGAGCTTGAAGATCGGCAGGTTCAACGAGAGATCGAGGAACAGGTTCGTGCGCGTCACATCCTGAGCGAGCGAAATGTTCGGGATCGTCACGTTGCCTGACTGCACCGGGAACCCGTTCACGGTGACCGACTGGCTCTTCACCGTGCCGCCGACCGTCGTCGACATGTCGTACTTGTCCTGGCCCACGCCGCCGGCGAGCCCAAACACGATAAAGCTCTTGCTCGCAACCAAGCGCCATGCGCTCGTCTTCACGTCGGCATTCGTCACCTGAATGTTCACCTGGCTCGAGTTGCCGACGATGTCCGTCGTCGGCAGATCGCGCTTGATGTACGTGACGGCAACACCGGGCAGCACCAGCGACTCCTGAATGATTCCGATGCGCGCGCCGTAGCCCCACTTGATGCTCGTCTGCGGCTTGATGCTCACGTCGCTCGTCGAATCACCAATCGTCGGCACATACGCCACGCTGACCAATGCATCGATGCCGCCGACGTTCGTCAGCCCGAGCGGAATGCCCTTGAAGAGTCCGAACGCGCCGTCCACGACAGGAAGACCGAGGATGTTCTTCTTGCTTGGCAGCGGTTCCGGCGCGGGATTCGTCTGGTTCCGCGGCGCCGGGAATTGCTGCACCTGCGGCAGATCGCCGCTGAACACGTTGCCGCGAATGCCGACCGAGAAATGTCCCAGGCCGCCCATCGCGCCGCCCTGGCCGAGCGTCGCGTTACCACCCGCGAGCGCAACGCCGAGTTGCGGCGCCATCATCTGGAACAGATCGACGCCCTGCAGACATGCGTCATGCACGAGATTGGCCTGCGCACCCGATACGGTGTTCGGATTGCCACCCACGGGACAGTTGTTCGCCTGCGCCGAGCCAACGCTCGATAGCGCGATGACGCCTACGCCTGCGGCGACGAGGTGTTTCTTCATTCCCTTCTCCCCTAGTTGAGTAGAACCTGGCCGGAACCGCGCTGCACCCGGCCCATGACCCAGGCGCCGATTTGCCGCGCACGCGCGGATTCGATGACTTGAGACGCACGAACCTCGGGAAGGATCACGACCATCCCGACACCCATGTTGAACGTCCGGAACATTTCGTGGCGTTCGACCTGGCCTGCTCGCGCGAGCTGCTCGAACAGATTGGGAATCTTCCAGGTTCCCGTATCAACGGCGGCGTCCAGGTTGGAGGGCAGCGCCCGGTTGAGATTCCCGGGCAGGCCACCGCCGGTAATGTGTGCCATTGCATGAACGTGAGACAACACCGGGCTCAGCGCGGCGAGGTACGAGCGATGGATCGTGAGCAACACCCCGGCAGTCGTGCGCGAGTCACCAGGGAACGGGTCATTCACGCCTAACTTCATGCGTTCATTGACGATACGACGCGCCAGCGAATAGCCGTTGGTATGCAACCCGCTGCTTTCCAGACCCACGAGCACATCCCCCTCCCGAACCCGTTCCGGACCCAAAATGGCGTCCTCATCCACATAACCGACGATGAACCCCGCCAAGTCGTAATCCGGCGCGGTGTATACCCCCGGCATCTCTGCGGTCTCGCCACCGAGCAACGCACATCCATTCTCACGACACCCGGCGGCGACTCCCGCCACGACGCCTTCGACCACGGAAGGCACCAATTCCGCGAACGCGACGTAATCCAGGAAAAAGAGCGGCCGCGCCCCCTGCACGAGGATGTCGTTCACGCAGTGGTTCACCAGATCGTGGCCGACGGTGTCGTGCGTTCCGGCCTCGATGGCAACCTTGAGCTTCGTGCCGACGCCGTCGGCGCTCGACACGAGAACGGGCTTCGGCACATCGGTCGGCACGCGAAACATGCCGCCGAAGCCGCCAAACGCACCGCGCGCGCCGGCCGTGAGCGTCGACAGCACATGTGACTTGATGCGATGCTTGGCATCGTCCGCGGCATCGATGTCGACGCCGGCGGTGCGATAGTCGAGCGGCCCAGACGTTCCCGCACCCGGTATGCTGGCGCCCGTGTCGCTCATGCCAGATCTTGCTCGAACGACACGAGCTGGTAGATGTCCGCAACGCGTTTGCGCACGTCATCACCGTTGATCTCGAGCAGGCGATCGACGGAAAACTTCTCGACCGCGAATGAGCCCATCGCCGAGCCGTACACGACGGCTCGGCGCAGGCTGGCTTCCGACAAGTCACCCGTCCGGGCGAGATAGCCCATGAAGCCGCCGGCGAAGGAATCACCGGCGCCGGTGGGGTCGAACACCGATTCGAGCGGATACGCCGGCGCGAAGAAGATGCTCGACTGCGTGAACATGAACGCGCCGTGCTCTCCCTTCTTGATCACGACGAACTTGGGGCCGTGATTCATGATCCAGCGCGCCGCCTTCACGAGATTGAATTCCTCGGTGAGCTGCCGCGCCTCGGCGTCGTTGAGCGTGATGAGATCGACGCGCTCGAGCAGCTTCATGAGATCAGGGCGCCGGCTCTCGATCCAGAAATTCATCGTGTCGCACGCCACGAGCTTGGGCTTGTTGACCTGTGTCAACACGTCGAGTTGCAGGCGCGGGTCGATGTTGCCGAGAAACACGAACGGCGCGTTGCGGAACTGATCGGGAATCTTCGGACGGAAGTTCGAGAACACGCCAAGGTGTGTCTCGAGCGTCTCCGCGACGTTGAGGTCGTGGCGATAGCGTCCACGCCAGCGGAACGAAGCCCCGTCAGCCTGCTCCACGCCTGTGAGATCGATCGGACGCGACGCGAACTTCGCCCTGAGGTCGGCGATCGGATAATCGTTGCCGATCACGCCGACGAGCTGCACGGGCGAGAGATGACTCGCCGACGCCGAAAAGAAATTGCCCGATCCGCCGAGCACGTTGTCGGCTTTGCCGAATGGCGTCTCGACCGAGTCGAGAGCGACGGATCCTACGCAGAGGACGGTCATTTGCTGGAGGAGAGAGTCATTCCGAGGAGCGAAGCGACGAGGAATCTAGCATCCCGCTAGAGCGGCGTCCCTCTGACCGACATGGCAGATCCCTCGCCACGCTCGGGATGACATTCACATCCGTTCCGGCGCGGTGATCCCCAACACCGCCAGCCCATTCTTCAACACCAGCTTCGACGCGCGCGCGAGCACGAGCCGCGCGCGCATGATCTGATCGGGTTCGCCGAGGACGTGCGCCTTGTGATACCACAGGTGCGCCTTCCCCGCCGTGTCGTGCAGATACGTCGCGACGCGGTGCGGCTCCAACGCCTCGGCCGCGCCGGCGACGAGCGACGGATAATCGAGCAGCGCCTTGATCAGCTCCTGCTCTTCCGGCAGCGTGAGCACCGAGAGGTCGGCGTCCACACCCGTCACACTCTCGGCGTCGATCTCGCCGACGCGAAAGATGCCCGACATGCGCGCGTGCGCCATCTGGATGTAGTACACCGGATTCTCATCGGACTGCGAGCGCGCGACGTCGACGTCGAACACGAGCTGCGAGTCGCCTTTGCGCATGAGGAAAAAGTAGCGCACCGCATCGCGGCCCACCTCGTCGATCAGATCGCGCACCGTGACATAGCTGCCGGCGCGCTTGGAGATCTTCACCTCTTCCCCGCCGCGTATCACCGTCACCATCTGATGCAGCACGTATTCCGGATACCCCGGCGGAATGCCCATGTCGAGCGCCTGCAGGCCGACCCGCACGCGCGTCACCGTACTGTGATGATCGGCACCCTGCACGTTGATCGCGCGCGCGAAGCCTCGCTCCCACTTCGTCACGTGGTACGCGACGTCCGGCAGGAAGTAGGTCGGCTCACCGCCCTTCTCGGCGCTCCGCCGCATGACGCGATCCTTGTCATCGCCAAAGTCGGTGGTCTTGAGCCACAGCGCGCCATCCTTCTCGTAGGTGTGACCCGCCGCGACGAGGCGCTCGATCGTGGCCGTCACGCGCCCTTCGGCGTACAGCGACGACTCGAGGAAGTAGACGTCGAACTTGACGCCGAACGCCTGCATGTCGCGATCCTGCTCCTTACGCAACTCACGCACGGCGAAGCGGCGCACGGCGTCGAGGTCGTCGGCGTTCGGATCGGACGAGTGCTCGTCGATGTACCGTTGTGCCAGATCTCTAATATAGTCGCCGAGGTAGCCGTTCTCCGGGAACGGAATGTCCTGGCCGCCAAGCTGCCGCACGCGCGCCTGCACGCTGAACGCGAGATTCATGATCTGCGCGCCGGCGTCGTTGTAATAGAACTCTCGCGTGACCTTCCAGCCCGTCGCGGCCAACAGCGACGAAATCGCGTCGCCGAGCGCGGCTTGCCGGCCGTGTCCAACGTGCAGCGGCCCGGTGGGATTCGCCGATACGAACTCGATGTTCACCGGACACTGTTGGCCCGCGTTCGACCGGCCGTACGCATCACCCGCGTTGATGAGCGCGCGCAGGCCTTCCGCGAACACGTCCGACGCGACGCGGAAATTGATGAACCCGGGCCCCGCGATTTCGGCGCTCCGAATTCCGGCGCGCATGTGATCGAGACGTTCGACGATCGCGGCCGCCAGATCGCGCGGCTTCAGGCCGAGCGGCTTGGCCAACACCATGGCGAGATTCGTCGCCCAGTCGCCGAACGACGGATCGCGCGGCCGCTCGATGATGGGCTCGACGTCCGCGGGCGCACCCAGCGATTGCGCGGCTCGTACGAGCTCCGCGCGCAGTTGATCGGTGCCGTCCACTATTCGCCGGCCTTCGAGTTTTTCGGCGCGGGCTTGTCGGCCGGCTTGGCGTCCGACGACTTCGACTCGGCGGATTTGCTTTCGCTCTTTGCCTCGCCTTTCGATTCGCTCTTGCCCTCGCTCTTCGAGTCGCTCTTCGACTCGCTCGCCGAATCGCCGCCGGACGAATCGCTCTTGCTCGACGGCTGGGCGTCGCCGCCCTTGCGATGTGCGTTCTTGCCGTAATCCGTCAGGTAGAAGCCCGAGCCCTTGAACACCAGCCCCGCGCCCGCCGACATCCGCCGCTCGGCGATTTTTCCGCATTCAGGACACGCCACTTCCGTGGCGGCGTCGCTGATCTTGCGAAAGAAACGCTCGAACTCGTGGCCTTCGGGGCAGCGATACTCGTAAGTCGGCATTCGGCTGGGACTTAGACGGTGGGAGTGGAAGTCAAAAGTTAGTTCTGACCCAGCGGCCGTTCAAGGCATCAGGCCGGCCGATACGTGCCCCACGTCTCGCGCAGCGTGTCGGCGATCTCCCCGACACTCGCCCGCGCACGCGCCGCATCGACGATCATCTCCATCAGCGGCGGGCGTTCGCCGTCCGCCTTCGCGTAGCAGCGGCTGGCCTCACGCAACCGATCGAGCGTTTCGGCGACGCGTGCAGAATCGCGCTGTTGCTTCACGGCGTTCAAGCGCGCGACCTGCTCGCGCTCGAGCGCGCTGAAATTGGGCGCCGGAATGAGCGGCGGCTCCTTGCCGTCCGAGAACTTGTTGACGCCGACGATGACGGTCTCGCCTGCCTCCACGCGCATCTGGTACTCGTAGGCGCTGCGCGCGATCTCCTCCTGAAAGAACGACGCGCCGATCGCTTTCGCGGCGCCGCCCAGCTCATCGACCCTGGCGATCAGTGCGTTTGCCTGCCGTTCGAGCTCGTTCGTCAGGTGCTCGACGTAGTAGCTGCCGGCGAGCGGATCGGCGGTGAGCGCGGCGCCGGATTCGTGCGCGACGATCTGCTGCGTGCGGAGCGCCAGCGTCGCGGCCTGCTCCGTCGGCAGCGCGAGCGCCTCGTCGTACCCGTTCGTGTGCAGCGATTGCGTGCCGCCGAGGACCGCGGCGAGCGCCTGCACCGTGACGCGCACGACGTTGTTGAGCGGCTGTTGCGCCTGGAGCGTCACGCCGCCGGTCTGGGTGTGGAATCGTAACCGCGCGCTCGCATCGCCGGCGCCGAAACGTTCGCGCATGAAGCGGGCGTAGATGCGCCGCGCCGCGCGAAACTTGGCGACCTCTTCGAACAGGTCGTTGTGCGCCGCGAAGAAGAACGACAGGCGCGGCGCGAACCGGTCGACGGGCAGCCCCGCGCCGATCGCCCGTCCCACATATTCGATCGCATTTGCAAACGTGAATGCCAATTCTTGAATAGCGGTCGCGCCGGCCTCGCGAATGTGATAGCCGGAGATCGAGATCGGATTCCAGTTCGGCACCTCGTCCGCGCAGAAGCGGAACACCTCCGCGATCAGCGCCAGGCTCGGCTCGGGGGGATAGATGTACGTGCCGCGCGCGATGTATTCCTTGAGGATGTCGTTCTGAATCGTGCCGCTCAACCTGTCGCGCGAAATGCCGCGCTCCTCCGCGACGACGATGTACATCGCCAACAGCGTGGACGCCGTCGCGTTGATGGTCATCGACGTCGACACCTTGTCGAGCGGAATGCCGTCGAGCAGCGTATGCATGTCGTCGACGGTGTCGATCGCCACACCGACGCGTCCGACTTCCCCGAGGGCGCGCGATGAGTCGGAGTCGATGCCCATCTGCGTCGGCAAGTCGAACGCAACGCTTAAGCCTGTCTGCCCCGCGTCCAGCAACAGATGGAATCGCCGGTTCGTCTCGGCGGCCGTGCCGAACCCCGCGTACTGCCGCATGGTCCACAGGCGGCCGCGGTACATCGTGGGCTGCACGCCACGCGTGAATGGAAACGCGCCGGGATCGGCCAGGTCGCGCGCGTAATCGAGCGCCGCGTCGTCAGGGCGATACACCGGCGCGATCGGCACGCCGGAAGGAGAAGTTTTGGAGTCGTCGGGCATGGCGACCGGAAATTAACGCGGCGTGCGTCATCCTGAGCGAGTGAGCGCAGCGAGCGAGTCGAAGGACCCCCTTCTCGGCGGAGCGCTGCGTGGAGCTCCTCCGTCGGGACGGGGGTCCCTCGACTTCGGCGCTTCGCGCCTTCGCTCGGGATGACAGCGGGGGGTCCGCGATGCGCGCCTTCGCTCGGGATGACAGCGCCGTTACGTCAGCGCCAACTCCGCCTTCTGCGCGAGCGTCCGCTGCGCCAGCTCTACCTCGCTCTTGCTCCCGATATAGAGCGGCGTCCGCTGATGCAACTCCGTCGGCGTCACGTCGAGAATGCGCTGCGATCCATCGCACGCCGCGCCGCCCGCCTGCTCCACGATGAACGCCAGCGGATTTGCCTCATACAGCAACCGCAGCTTGCCGTTCGGCGACTTGCGGCTCGATGGATACGCGAAGATGCCGCCGCCGAGCAGGTTGCGATGGAAGTCGGCGACGAGCGAGCCGACGTAGCGCGTGCTCAGCGCCTTGTGATCGTTGTCGAGGCCTTTGTACTTGCGCATCACCGTGCGAACGTTGTCGTCCCAGTGCTGCTCATATGAATCGTTAACCGACAAATACCGCCCGTTTTCCGGAATGCGAATGTTCGGATGCGAGAGCAGGAATTCGCCAATGGACGGGTCGAGCGTGAAGCCGTGCGCGCCCTGCCCGGTCGTGTACACCATCATCGTGCTCGAGCCGTAGATGACGTACCCCGCGGCCACCTGGCGCCGCCCCGGCTGCAGCATGTCCTCGAGCTCTCCATGGCGGCCGCGCGTGATCTTGCGGACGACGGAGAAGATCGTTCCGACGGGCACGTTCACGTCGATGTTCGACGATCCGTCGAGCGGGTCGAAGAGCAGACAATACTTGCCGCACTTGAAGTGCTCGGGAATCTGAATGATGCCCGGCTCCTCTTCCGACGCCATGGCGCACAGGCGGCCGCCGTGGTCCATCGCCTTGACGATGATCTCATTCGAGAGAATGTCGAGCTTCTGCTGCACCTCTCCCTGCACGTTCTCGAGGTCGGCCGAACCAAGGATGTCGGCGAGGCCCGCGCTGCGCACCTTGTTGGCGATCATCTTCGCCGCGAGCGCCAGGTCGTAGAGAATGCCCGAAAGCTCGCCCGTCGCTTCCGGGTGATTGCGTTCCTCTTCGATGATGAATCGCTCGATCGTGACGACCGACGTCGCTGTGTGTTTGACCACGCTAGTTCATCCGTTCAGGGTGTCGTCGTGGGCGCGCAGCCGCGCCGCCGCGTATTCGCGCGCATCGACCTCGAAGCGATTCCTAACATAGCCGCGCCGTAGCGACTCCCACAGATAGCGCAGCGGAAAGGCCGTGCTCGCCTCAAACTGATCGACGTGTCGTAATTCGTGCAAGAGCAATTCGACTGACGGACTGACGCCGGGCGCAAGCCAGATGGTGTGCCACAGCGTAATGGCCGACACCGTACGCTGTCCCAAGCACCAGCCGCCGACCCGCACCGGCAAGCCGCCGCGACGCCACCGCGCGCGCCGCAGTTCCGGAAAGCGCGCGGTCACATGCTCGGGCAAGCAATCCGGCTCTCCGATCAACGCGTGCCCAACGAGTTCGAGCGCGGCGGCAACTCCCATTCGTCTCCGGCGGCATCGATGAGAATTCGATCGCCGTCCGTTCGAACGACGATGGTGCCGAGATGATCCGTACGCAGAACCTGGGCCCCGGCGCCTTGCGCGGCCAGGCGGTGCATCACGGACGGCGTCGGCAGGTGATAGCTGTTTCCCGCGCCGACGGAGACCAGCGCGAGGCGAGGCGTGACGGCCGTGAGGAACTCCGGCGAGCTGCTCGTGCTGCTGCCGTGATGCCCGACCTTCAGAATGTCAGCATGCAACGCATCACGTTCATGCGCGAGCAGCCACTCCTCTTCCGGCCGCTCGGCGTCGCCCATCATGAGCATGCGCACCGCGCCGTACTGCACCAGCACGATCACGCTCGCGAGGTTCGGGTCGACGAGATGTGCAGTCCACGCGGAATCGGGCGCGAGAATGCGCAGCGACACGCCGTCGATCGTCGCGGTGTCGCCGGGATGCGCGCGCTGCCAACGAACGCCAACGTCTCGCGCCGCGGAGAGCGACGCGCGATAGGACTCCGCCGGCCCGGGAAATCCCGCGTCGACATAGATGCGCGGACGCAGTACCTGGAGCACGGTCGCGGCGCCGCCGACATGATCGGTGTGCGGATGACTCAGAATGAATTCATCGACGTCGCCACCGCGAAGGCCGATGTACGGAACGACGGTCGACCGACCGGCGTCGCCACCGCGCCACGCGCGGCCCGCGTCGACGACGATCCAATGACCGTGCGGCGTGTGCAGTGCGATCGCATCGCCCTGCCCAACATCGATCATATGAATTTCGAAGAGCCCCGCGCGCGACGGCGCGAACGGCAGCCACGCCAACGTCGTCGCGGCGACAGCGGCCAATGTCGCCGGACGCCGCCACTCCCGTGATGCACACGCGACGATCACACACGCCGACATCGCCGCCGCGATCACCGCCGCCGCAGCACTCGGCGCCACGCCGACGCTCGCCCACGGAATCGACGCGGAGAGAGTGGCGACGCCGTTCAGGCCGGCGAGCAACGGGTGCGCCGCGTCCGCGATGTAGTGCGCGACGGGCGCGATCGGCGACACCAGCAGCCCGGCGAGAATCATCGGCTGCGCGAGCGCGATCAGCGGCGTCGCCACGAGATTGCTGAGCGGCGCGATGAGACTCACGCGCCCAAACGCCAACGCGACGATCGGCGCCGAACCAATCGTCGCCACCGTGGTGCCGAGGAGTGTCAACGCGGCCGCTTTCGGAAACGGCCGCCAGCGATGGAGCCCAAGCCGCCTGCCCAACATTCCCGCCGCGATCATGGACGACACGCCGACGACGCTGAGCTGATAGCCAACCTCCAGCACGACGCGCGCATCGAGCACCGCGTGCGCCGCGCCGAGTGCGACGATGGCCCAGCGCGAGGTCGGTCGCTGCATGAGGCGCGTCGCGAGGAGCACGCTCAGCATGGTCGCCGAGCGAACCGCTGGCACCGGCGCGCCGATGATGGCGACGTAGACGACGATGGCGCCGATCGTCGCGATGCTCGACGTTCGGCGCGAGACGCCAAGCAGCTCGAGCAGAATCGAGAACGCGAGTCCAATGATGCCGATGTGCAGGCCGGCGATGGCAAGGATGTGCGCCAAGCCCGCGGCGGCGAATCGGTCGCGCACCTCGGGCGCGATCTCGTGGCGATCGGCGATCAGCAGCGCGCGTACGAGCGGTGCGTCCGAGCCGAAGGTGTCATCGATCGCGTGCCCGGCAGCAGCGCGGAGTCGGTTGAGCAGGCCGGGTCGATTCGCGCTCGCCATTGCGATGGACGCATGCTGCAGCACCACACCGCGATCGCCGCGCAGTGCGATGCCGTGCACCGTCGCGTGACTGCCCTCCATCGCCTCGCCGCTGACGATCGATATCGATATCGTCGCGCCGCATCCGTCCACCCCGGCGCGCACGAATGCTCCAGGCGACGCGTCACCCTGAAGCACCACGTCGGCGCTGCCGGTCTCCTGTACCGCACGCAGGCAATTGGCGTCGGCACGCACGGCGGCCTGCGCCATGAACACGCCGGCGAGACACGCGGCGACGAGACCGGCGATCGCCGTTCGCGCATGAATGACGCCGGCGAGCGCCGACGCAGCCAGCGCGACACCAATGAGCAGGGGCGCCGCCGAAAAGCCGGCGTAGAGTCCCGCGATGTATGCGCCGAGCGCCCAGGCGACGAGAGGCATCGTCGCGAGAGGATACCGTGCGCGGGCGCGGCGGATGCCATCGATCCACCGCGCGGCGGATCATTTCACCACACAACGCATGTCATCCTGAGCGAAGGCGCGCAGCGCCGCAGTCGAAGGACCCCCGTCCCGGCGGAGGAGTCTCATGCCGCGCTCCGCTGAGACAGGGGTCCTTCGCTCCACTCAGGATGACCGCGGAGTGAGGGGAGTCCGCCGACTTTAGGGAAGTTTAGGGAAGTCTAAAGACGTCGATGACGCCGCTCGTCTGATGCGAGTTCGCGTTCCCCTCCGGCACCATCACCATGCGATCGACCACGATCGGACTGTTCCAATGCCCGGATCCCATCGTGAGCCGCGCGACCTGGTTGCCACCACGCGCCGTGTAGATGCGCAGGCTTCCACCCGGGTCGTACACGAACACCAATCCGCCCGCCACGACCGGACTCGTCCCGGAATTGCCGTTCCGCCAGACCGACGTCAGCTGGCCGCCGGACAGCTTCCAGGCCTGCGTACCGCCGCCGTCGGCCGCGAACACCCACGTGCCGTCGCTCGCGCGCCAGACGGCCGGCGCGGTGAAGAGCGCATTGCCGGACGGGGTCGACAGCAGCTGCACTTCGCCGCCGGAATTCGCGACGGTTCCCCGCATGTCCGACCACTTCAATACGCGGATGTGTCCGTCCTTGCCGCCCTGCGCCACGAGCCCGCCGCCGAGCAGCACGGGCGACGTCGAGCCGAGGTCCGCGTCGGTGTTATTGAGTGTTTGTGTATTAGCAGGTGTATAATTGCCGATGAGATGCGTGGCGTTCGCGTCGAGCGCGAGCACCGCGTCGCCCCAATTGGTGAGCCCATCCCAGCGCGCGTTGCCGGTGGTGACGTAGATCTCGCCCGTCGCGGAATCGATCACCGCGCCGGCGCGACCCCAGATCGCGGACCCGCTCTGGCTGCACGAGCTCGGAGTGAGCAGGCCGGCCCGGTCGCTGCACAGCGAATTCCAGGTATGCAGCACCCCGCCGTTCGATGCGTCGAGCACCGAGACATGGCCCTGATACGGCGCCGCGTCGCCGATGTAGCCGCCCGTCACCGCGATGACGTGCCCGCGATCGAAGTTGAGCGGCGACGCGATCTTCTCGCGCGCCGGCAACGTCGTGATCGGCGTCGTCCATACGACGCGCCCATCCGCGACAGCGAGCTTGCGAATGGAGCCGTCCGGCGACGCCGCGTAGATGAACTGGCGCGACGGATCGGCGACCGGCGTGGTCGTCGTGATCTGCGCACTGCCCGCGAACGACGAGTACCCCGGCGGCGTGAATTCCCAGAGCGTCGTGCCGCTCGACGCATCGATCGCCACGGTCTTTCCGTACGTCGTCGTCACGAACAGGACGTCATGCGACGCGCCGGCGACCGTCACGCCGTGAAGAAAAATCGCGGCGGCGTCGACGGTGCCGTCGATCGAGATCTGCGTCCGCGTGAGCGACGCGGCGTTCGTCGAATCGATCGCGATCGAATCAGGTGAGGCGCTCGAACGGCCAACGTCGAAGCCGAATCGCGTCCAATCGTGCGCGCTCAGAGCCGCCGTAACGGGTGGCGGCGAGGTGGTCGTCGAATCATGCGCCGTCGCGGCGATCGACGTGCGATCGCAGGCCGTCGCAGCAACTGTCGCCGTAAGCGTCGCCAGTCCGATCAGCGCACGCGCCACACGCACGACGAGTCGCGCGCCCACGTCCTTATCCCGCCATGGGCAGCGGCTGGCGCTCACGTTCACGGACGATCTGCCCGGTGAACGTGGACCCCGTCGTCCCCGACAGCTCGACGTTGAGGTACTGGCCGAGCATGCTCGCGTCGCCCGGCACGAGCACCGTTCGGAAGTCGCGCGTGCGCGTCATCACGAGGTCGCCGCCGCGCCGCGCTTCGCGCTCGACGAGCACTTCGACGCGCCGGCCGAGCTGGTGCATGTTCGCCGCGCGCGAGTTGGATCGGATCGTCTCGACGAGCCGGGCGAGCCGCTCGCTCGCGACCTCGTCGCTCACCGTCAGCTCGGCCGGCATGCGCGTGGCCGGCGTGCCGTCGCGCGGCGAGAACTTGAATGTGAATCCGTCCATGAAGCCGACCTCGCGTACCACCTCGAGCGTTTCCTCGAAGTCGGCTTCCGTTTCGCCGGGGAAGCCGACGATGACGTCGGTCGTGACGGACAAACCCGGAATCGCGGCGCGCAGTCTCTCGACGCACGCGAGGTACTCTTCGCGCGTGTAGCGGCGGAGCATGCGCTTGAGAATGCGCGACGAGCCCGACTGCATCGGCAGATGCACGTGCTCGCACACGGCGTCGACGTCGGCCATGGCGTCGATCACGCGATCGGAGAAGTCGTTCGGATGCGGGCTGGTGAATCGAAGGCGGCGAACACCGTCGACCTGGCCGATCGCGTGCAATAGATCCGCGAAATCATTAGTACCATCGTGATACGAATTCACCGTCTGCCCGAGCAGCACGATCTCCGACATCCCGGCCGCGACGACGTCATTCGCTTCGCGGACGACGTCCGCCAGCTTGCGGCTGCGTTCCGGACCGCGCGTCGTCGGCACGATGCAATACGTGCAGCGGTAATCACAGCCGCGCTGCACGGGAATCCACGCCTTGACCTTGTCGAAGCGGCGCGGCTCGAAGTCCTCGTAGTGCTCCTCGAGATCGAAGGTCGTGGCGGTCGTTCGTTCACCGCGGCGCGCGCCATCGATGAGCGCCGGCAGCGCGCGATACCCGTCGGGGCCAATCACGACGCTCACGTGCTTCGCCTTCTTCAGGAGCTCGGGACCGAGGCGCTGCGCCATGCATCCCGTGACGCCGACGATCGCGCCGGGCTTCATGTTGCGTTTGAGCTCGCCCAGCCGCCCGATGACGCGCTGTTCGGCGTGGTCGCGGATCGCGCAGGTGTTCACCAGAATGACGTCGGCGCCGTCGGGCTGCTCGACGGCGTCATAGCCGTGCGCGGCGAGCTTTCCGAGCATGAGCTCGGAGTCGCTCACGTTCATCTGGCAGCCGTAGGTCTCGACGTAAACGGTGGGGCGCGGGTCGGTCATCGGGATCGAAAGCGACAAGGCGGGTGAATCTTGTAAGATAGCGCGCGGCGACGGGTAACGCGCCTTACCGCCAATAGATCCGCTGCAACCGCGGCTACCGCGGCGACACGGCCAGCGCGCACGACTCCTCCACCGCAACCAGCGCCCCGCCGCGTTCCACGAGCCGCGCCGCGAATCGCTCGTTTCGTCCACGTGACATGTCGTCGAGCGCGACGGTCAGGAAGTCTTCCGTCATTCCCGACTTCGCGCCACCCTCGCCGATGACGATCACGTCGGCGCACCCTCCAACGCGCAACGCGCGATGGGCCGACGCCTTTGCTTCTCCGATCGCGCGAAGCTCCGTCGCCCGTTCGAGCACCGCGTGCGACGACACGCGATCCGGCAGTCGCTCGGCCGCCGTCCCCGGTCGCAGCGAGTACGGAAACACGTGCAGATAGGTGAACGGCAGCCGCGCGACGAGCGCTTTCGTCGCGGCGTGATCGGTCTCGGTCTCGCCCGGGAATCCGGCGATGACGTCCGCGCCGATTCCAAGAATCGGCACACGCTCGGCCAAGCGCTCGAGTGCGGCGGAATAAGTAGCAGAAGTATACCAATTGCGCCCCATCCGGCGCAGCAGTCGATCAGAGCCCGTCTGCACGGGCGCGTGCACGTACGGCGCAACGCGGCGCGGCTCGCCCGACATCAGCTCGACCAGCGCGGCATCGAGCTCGGTCGCCTCGATCGACGACAAGCGGAAGCGAACATCGGGCACGTCGCGCACGAGCCGCTGCATGAGCGCCCCCAGCGAAGTCCCGGCGTCGCGGCCGTACGTCCCGATGTGAATTCCCGTAATGACGATTTCTGAATGCCACTCCGCAAGCACCAGGGCTTCGCGCACCAACTCATCTGCTGCTCGGCTGCGATTCGCGCCGCGTGCGAGCGTCGTCGCGCAGAACGTGCAATGCTCGTCGCAACCGTCCTGCACGCGAAGCAGCGCGCGCGTGCCAGCCTGGCGGCGGGTGAGCGTGGTCGCCGGCGCGCGTAGCTCGAGCGCCGCGGCGATGCGCGGCAGATCCGCGCCGCCAACAACATGCTCGACCGTCGGCAGCGATCGCGCGCGCAACGCGGGCGCGCGGTCGTCGTCGAGCGCGGCGGCGCAACCCATGACGAGCGTGCGAAGCGACGGCTTCGATCGCGCCGCCCGACGAACCAGCTTCCGCAACTCCGCCTCGGCATCCGCGGTGACCGCGCAGCTGTTGAACACCGCGACGTCCGCGTCCGCGGGCGACGAAACGATCGCGTGCCCACTCGCTTCGACGAGCTCGCGAACCGCTTCGGTATCGTAGTGGTTCGCCCGGCACCCAAGGGTGCGCAGGTACACCTTCACGCCGGCACGGCGCCGCTCGACGTCACGCGCACCTCGCGGTGCGCGGGCTTGATCGGCATGGAAAAGTGGAAGGCGCTTCCCTTGCCTTCGCCGGCGCTCTGCACCCAGATCCGCCCGCCGTGCGCGTCGACGACCAGCTTGCAGAAGGCGAGGCCCAGTCCCGAGCTGCGTGTGCGCGGAATGCTCGGATTCTTCACGCGTTCAAACTTCCTGAATATCACTTCGTGATACTCGGCCGGAATGCCCGGGCCGTTGTCGGCGACCGTGAACAGAATCGCGTCGCCGTCGCGGCGGGCCGACAGCGTCAGCGTCACCGCGCTCGCCGAGTGCGTCAACGAGTTCGATACCAGGTTGCCGATGACGCGCTTGAGCAGGCCCTTGTCGGCCTCGAACACCGTGGCGTCGTCCGAGACGTCGATCGTGGCGTGCGCACCTTCCTGCTGGAAGCGCAGCGCCCACTCGTTGACGATCTCGTTGAGCAGCGCCGCGGGAGCGATCGGTTGCAGGTCGAGCGTCATCGTCGCTTCCTCGATGCGCGCCACCTCCAGCAAATCCTCGATCAGCGCGAGCAGATCTTCGGCCTTGCCTTCGACGTCGCCCAGCGCGCGGCGCTGCTCGTCAGCCAACGCGCCAAAGTCGCCGTCGATGAGCATTTCGGTCGTCGCGAGCACGGAGGTGAGCGGCGTCTTGAGATCGTGCACGATCATCTTCATCAGGTCGTCGCGCATCTTCTCCGCTTCGCGCAGCTTGCGTAGCGTATCCTCCAGCGAGTCGGTCGCCGCCTTGAGCTTGAGCAGGCTCCGGACACGCGCGCCGAGCACCAGGCGGTTATGCGGCTTGGTGAGGAAGTCGTCGCCGCCGGCCTCGATCGCCTTCACGCGGTCCGTCGTGTCGTTCAGCGCCGTGACGAAGATGACGGGAATGCTCTTCGTGCGCGGATCACGCTTGATGCGCCGGCACACCTCGAACCCCGTCGAGCGGTCGTCGACCCCGAGATCGCCGGCCGGCATCGAGACGTCGAGGATCGCGAGATCGGGGCGATGCTCGAAACAGGCCGCGAGCGCCGATGGGCCGTCGTGGGCGGCGATGGCGCGAAATCCGAGCACGTGCAGCTGGTCGAAGAGCAACTCCACGTTCGCTTCGACGTCGTCGGCGACGAGAATCGTTGGCGCGTTGGGCGGGAGCTCGGATTGTTCCACGAATGTGTTACCGTCTTACGGTAAGACGCTGAGCCCGATGCTGATCGTCCAGGCGTGCTCCGACGCGCCGATGTTCGCGCTGCGCGACGCGCTGATGATCGCGAGATCGCCAAGCACTCGGTTGTTGGCGAACGCGCTTCCAATACCGGCCGTGATGCTCTTTTCCATCACATCCTGACCGGCGGCTTGAAATGGGAGCGTACGATCGCGGAACCCCGCGCGCAAGAACACCGGATGGCTCAAGATTCGTGGCGCGGTAAAGTCGCCTCCGACGCTCGTGTCCCACGCATCGACGCCGACCAGCCCATTCTGCCCGAGATTGCCGAGCGCGGACCACGTGTCGTGCGCGGTGCGCACCGCGATCGACGAACCGGGGATACCGGTGTACGCGAGCGACACACCGAACCGGTTCGGGACGTGCGCCGACGTGAGCACGGTGTCTTCGGACGAGAGGTCGAGCTTCCCGCCCACGCGGAACGAGGCGGACGCGTTCCACGTCTTGCTGAACACCTGAAGGCCCGCCGATGCAGCGGCACCGCCGAAGCCGAGGACGCGTTGCTGCGTGAAGGGTGCAAACTGCGTCGTGTCCGTGAATGATTGCGTGATGCTCACGAGATTGTGACCGGCGATGCCGTGCACCCCGACACCAACGCGAAGCCACTGCGCTGCCGTCCATGCGCCGGCAAGGCGAATGTCGTTCAACGCGCCGTCCACGCGAAAGCGCGTCGTGATCGGCACCAGCTCGCCCGCGGCGATCGTGTCGGTCGTATTGAAGACGGTCGTTGCCGTTCGGTCGAGCAGCGTGGACGAGCTGAGGCTCATCACCAAACGTGAACCGAACGGGATGGCTCCAAACACGACGGGGTAACGCGCCGTGGTCGTGCGCTCGGTTCCGTTGCTCGTCGTCACGCTTCGGTACTCGGGCTCGATCTGGAAGAAGACGAGGCGCGATCCGAGCTGCGCGAGCGCCGCCGGATTGATCGGTGACAACGGATCCATTTCGCCGATCGCACCGCCGGTGCCATACGCCCGTGAGCTGAACTGGCCCGTGGGGAAACCGAACCCTTGCGAGCTCAAATTGGCTTGGGCGTTCGCACGCATGGTACTGATCGCGCTGAAGAGCAGCGCCACCAATAGCGAGCGGATTGCCCGACCGTTCGTTTCAGTTTGCGTTCGACGAGGGCTCATGGGATTCCGAAGCTCGTTTGCGGCACGTAGGTGATGCGAAGCCTCGGCCGCAGCGCCGCAGCGGCTTTCGTCGAGAAGAAATCGATTTCGCCGGGCGCCTGACCTTCGAGCCCGCTGCGCAGGGCGATGGCGCGCGGGCTCGTCGTGGTCGGATTGCCTTTCCACGTGCGTACGAGACCGACGATCTCGAAACTCTTCTGGCCGCTGTCACCGGGCGCGATGAGCAGTGAATCGAGGCCGAATTGGCCGTTGGTGCCAATGAATCCCAGGGCGGAGCCGGCGTTGGTGACCGTCGGTCCGGCGAGAATCGCGTTCGGAAATACGAAGATCGAATCACGCGGATCGATTCGCCGGTTCGGCAGCTGCGTCAGAATGAGCGACGCACGAACGATCGTCGTCGAATCGATGATGTGCGACGGCACGTCAAAGCGCAGCAGCGAGCGCCGAGACGGGACGCCGCCAACCGCCAAAACAGTGGCCGGCGACGACGTCAGGCCCTTCAGCACGATCGTGAAGTCGGCGAGCGGCCCGGCGAGAAAGGACTGATTCAGCGGTGTGTTCGACAGCGGCGAAACGACGACGGCCGTCGCGGCGGTGTCCAGCGACGCCTTGATGCGCAACGACACCGCCGCCGTGCCTTGCGTGCTGCCGATGCGAATGTCGTAGCCGCGACCAGTTGGGGTCACCAGGCGGTAGCCGACGCGCAGCTTCTTTCCGTTCAACACGCGGTCGAGCACCGTGTCCGTCGAGATCGGAATCTGGAGCGTGTCGGTCAACGACTCCGGCCGGAACGTGCGCGAGCCCAGGAACCGGTCGTTCCGGAACAGCGAGCCGAGAATCGAGGCGACGGTGTCCGTCGCCGTGGTGTCGACGTCGTAGACTTCGATCGTGATCGGACCGGCCGGGCGATGCGCGCTGTCCGGCTTGGCGATCGGCGTCACGAGGAACGCGCTGTCGATGACCGTGATCGAGCTGTCGATTGAATTCCGCGCCGTGAACGTTTGCGGGAGCGTGTCGAAGCGGACCATCGCGCGCGAGTCGAGCGTGTCGCCATGTGACGCGAGCATGAGAAACGCCTCGGCGCCGATCGGCGGCAGACCGAGCACGGTCGTATCCGTGACGATGGCGTCGATCGTCGTGTCGCTCAGCGAGATCGCTTGCTCGGGACAGAGCAGCGGACACGATTTGCCCGCTTCGAGCTTTTCACTGCACGCGGCGATCGATACGGTCGCGAGCACCGCGGTAAGCAGACCGAGAAACTTGCGTGATCGTTCCTCAAAAAATCTATTCATCGCCGGTCGAGTGATTGCGGAGTGAACGCCTTGGGCAGCAGCTCATCGAGCGACCAGCGCGCCTCGCGTCCATCGCGAGTGGTCGAGATGACGAGCAAATGCGGCGAGAATTCCTCGAGGACCTGGCGGCAGATGCCGCACGGCGGCGTCGGCTCCTCGGCTTCGGTGGCGATCATCACCGCCTCGAAGCTGCGATTGCCGCGCGCCACGGCCGAGGCGATCGCGCCGCGCTCGGCGCACATGCCGGCGGGATAGGCGGCGTTCTCCACGTTGCAGCCTTCGGTAACGCTGCCGTCGGACGCGAGAATCGCGGCGCCGACACGGAACTTGGAGTACGGCGCGTACGCCCGCTCCATCGCGGCGAACGCTCGCTCGCGCAGCAGTGTCATCGTTCGCTCGTCGCCGGCGGGACTATTCGTGCGCGCGTCTGTGGCCACTATCGCCCGGTCAGTTCGGGAAGGAACGAGCTGCCACGGCCTCGAAAATCGACGCGGAGCCACTCGGCAACGGTCGCGCCAAGATCCGAGAACGTGGCGCGGCGGCCGAGTGCCTGGGGACGGACCGCCGGCCCGAGCACGAGCAACGGCACGCACTCGCGTGCGTGGTCGGTCGATGCTGTCGTTGGGTCGTTCCCGTGGTCGGCGGTAATGAAGAGCAGATCGTCCTCTCGTAACGTGGCCAGGAGCGCCGGCAGCGCAGCGTCAAACTCACGCAGCGCCCCATAAAACCCCTGAGTGTCGTTCCGGTGCCCAAAAGCCTGGTCGAAATCTACCAAGTTGCTGAAAAGTAACCCACTTGGCGCATCGCTCAGCCATTGGCCGATCGCAAAGATGCCCTCCGCATTGTTGGCGGTGTGGCGCGAAACGATACCTCGCCCCGCAAACAAGTCGTCGACCTTGCCGACACCCGCGCGGGGCACGCCCGCGGTCGCCAGTGCGTCGAGCAACGTCTCGGCGGGCGGCTCGATCGAGAAGTCGCGACGGTTCTTCGTTCGCGTGTACGAACCCGACTCACCGACGAAGGGACGCGCGATGACGCGTGAGACGTCATTCGGCGCAACGAGCATGGCGCGGGCGGTCTCGCACGCGGCATACAACTCGTCGAGCGCGATAACGTTCTCGTGGGCGGCGACCTGGAAGACCGAGTCGGCCGACGTGTAGAGAATCCACGCGCCCGTGTGCTGGTGTTCGTGACCGAACTGATCGAGAACCGCCGTGCCGCTTCCGACGACGCTTCCAATGACGCGGCGAGCCGTGCGACGTTCGAACTCGCGCACGACGTCGGCGGGAAACCCGTTGGGATACGTCGGAAACGGTTTGAGCAAATGAACGCCCGCAATCTCCCAGTGGCCGGTGGTGCTGTCTTTTCCCGCCGACTTCGGGACCATCAATCCCCACGCGCCGGTGGCGGAGTCGTTTGGCGAGACGCCGTCCAAGGGAGCGATGTTGCCAAGGCCCGCGCGCTCGAGGTTTGGCAACTCCATACCGCCAACCGCTCGTGCGACATTGCCAAGCGTGTTGCTCCCGGTGTCGCCGTATCGCGCCGCGTCCGGAGCCGCGCCAATGCCGACGCCGTCGAGGACGATGATCGCCGCGCGCCGGCTCATCGGCGGTCGTCTCCGTCAGCGTCGTTCAGGTAGCGGCGCGGCAGTCGACCGCGCAGGCTCGTGAGAACCTCATACGGACTGATGTCGCCGAACGCGGCGACGTCGTTCACCGTGAGGCAATCATCGCCGTTGGACCCGATGAGCGTCGCCGCGTCGCCGATCGCGCAGTCGATCCCAGTCACGTCGATCATGGTCATGTCCATCGTGACCACACCGACGACCGGCGCGCGCTGACCGTGAACGAGCACGCATGCGCGATTGCTCATCGCTCGGCGGTATCCGTCGCCGTATCCGATTGCAAGTGTCGCGATGCGACGCAACTCGCTCGCGTGAAACGTGGCGCCGTAGCTCACCGATTCACCGGCCGCGATCGTGCGTACATCGACGATGCGCGCGTGCAGCGACGCAACGGGCGCGGGTGTGATGCGTGGATTCTCGCCCGACGTCACGCCGTACAGAAACACGCCGGGACGCACGAGACTCCAGCGCGAAACGCCGCCGTGCTGAACGGCCGGGCTGTTTTCCGCATGCAGGAGCTTCGGTTCGATCGGCAAATCCGCGATGGCCTTGTCGAACCGCCGCTCCTGCTCGGCGCGTGAGGCGTCCTTCTTCTCCGCGGAATGAAAATGCGTGAACGCGCCGTGCGGCGGAAAGCGCACGAGGAGATCGCGCAGCGATGCGACTTCATTCCACGGCACGCCGGCGCGGTTCATTCCGGTGTCGATCGACAGATGCCACGGCCGGCCAGTTTCTTCCCAGCGCACGATGCCCTCGTGCGTGCCGAGCGTTGGAGTGAGATCGGCGCGAACCGCCGCGTCGAAGTCGCCGGCGAGGAGCGGAGTGAAGACGAGAACGGGCCGGGTGATGCGTGCGCGGCGAAGTTCCTCGCCCTCTCCGACGGTCGCAACACCGAAGCCCCAAGGGTCGAGCCGCTCGAGCGTGCGCGCGACGCGCACCGCGCCCAGACCGTAGCCGTCGGCTTTGACCATGGGCAACAGCGGTGCGCGTGACTGCGCGGCAATCGCGCTGGCGTTGCGTAACAACGCGCCGAGGTCGACTTCGACCCAGGCGCGTCTGATCAAACTGTGCATTGACCCGTGATTCAGAGAACGGGTAGTATACCGAACCGGACCAGGCTATCCAAGGCGTACACACCCAACCGCATGCAAAGTAAACCATCGCTCGACGATACTTTGTCCCTGATGCGCGACCTGCGCGCGCGGTGCGAGTGGGACGCCGCGCAGACGCACGAGTCGCTGCGTCCGTATTTGATCGAGGAGGCCTACGAGGTCGACGACGCCATTCGCGCCGGCAACGACGCGCAACTTCGCGAAGAGCTCGGCGACCTGCTGCTGCAGATTCTCTTCCATTCCGTGCTGGCCGAGGAGCGTGGCGCGTTCACCATGAACGACGTTGCGTCCGGTTTCATCACGAAGATGAAAGGCCGTCACCCGCACCTGTACGGCGAAGGCGCGCGCCAGCCGTGGGAGCAGATGAAGGCGAAGAAGCGCGCGAGCATCGTGGATGGATTGCCGGCCGATCTGCCCGCGCTGCATCGCGCGTTTCGGTTACAAGATCGCGCGGCAGGCGTCGGTTTCGACTGGCCCGACACGGAGGGTCCGGCGCAGAAAGTCGAAGAAGAGCTGGAAGAGGTACACGAGGAGCTGCGCGCGCGGCCGCCCGCCGATCCCCATGCGCCACCCAACTACGACGCGGCGCACGAGCGCCTCGAGGAAGAGATTGGAGATCTGTTATTCGCGGTCGTGAATTTGAGCCGCAAGGCCGGCGTGCACCCCGCGCTCGCGCTCGACAAGGCGAACGTGAAGTTCGCGCGGCGGTTCGGAGCAGTCGAAAAAATGGCGGCCGAGCGGGGGCTCAAGGTCGGCGAAGCGTCGCTCCAGCAGTTGGACGCGCTGTGGGACGAAGTGAAGACGACCGAACGGAAATGAGCTACGGCCGCAAGCGATGCATCATCCGCGGGAAGGCAATCACCTCGCGGATATGCGGCAAGCCGCAAATCCACGCCACCGTTCGCTCGAGTCCGAGTCCAAAGCCCGAGTGCACGAACGTGCCGTATTTGCGGAGATCGAGATACCAGCCATAGGCATCGACGGGCAGACCTTCCTCGTGAATGCGGTGCAGCAGCTTGTCGTAATCGTCCTCGCGCTGCGACCCGCCAATGATCTCGCCGTACCCTTCGGGCGCCAGACAATCGTCGCACAATACCGTGCGCGGATCGTCGGGATTCTCCTTCATGTAGAACGCCTTCGCTTCCTTCGGATAGTTCATCACGAAGACCGGGCGATCGTAGTCGGCGACGAGCAATGATTCGTCTTCGGCGCCTAAATCGTCGCCCCATTTCACCTCGCTGCCCTTCTTCTGCAGAATCGCGACCGCGTCGGTGTAGTTCACGCGATGGAATGGCGCCTTCACCCGCTCGAGATGCGAGGTGTCGCGCTCGAGCTCCTTGAGCTCCGCGGATCTCCGCTCGAGGCAGCGCTGCACGAGGAAGCTCACGAAGTCTTCCTGCAACCGCATGTTGTCGTTCGAGTCGTTCCACGCCACCTCGGGCTCGATCATCCAGAACTCGGTCAGATGCCGCCGCGTCTTCGACTTCTCGGCGCGGAAGGTCGGCCCGAACGTATAGATCTTTCCGAACGCGGCGGCGGCGGCTTCGCCGTAGAGCTGACCGGTCTGCGCGAGATAGGCGTTCCCTTCCTCGAAGTACTCGGTCGAGAACAGGCCGCTGCGCTCACCGATCGCCGCGGTGAGGATCGGCGTGTCGACGCGCAGGAAGCCGCGCTCGTAGTAGAAATCGTGGATCGCCTGCTCGATCTCGTTGCGAATGGCGAAGATCGCCCGCACGCGGTTCGAGCGCAGCCAGAAGTGCCGGTGGTCGAGCAGGAAGTCGATTCCGTGCTCCTTCGGCTGAATCGGGTAGTCGATGGGGCTGGCGCCGAAGACGGTCAAATCAGTGACGCCCATCTCGAAGCCGCCCGGTGCGCGCGCCTCGGCCCGCACCTCACCCGTCACGTGCACCGATGCCTCGAGCGTCAGCTCCTTGAACCGCTCCCACACCTCGGGCGGCAGCTGCGTCTTCACGAAGACCGCCTGCATGACGCCGGTACCGTCGCGGATCACTGCGAAAGCGACCTTACCAGACGATCTTACGTGCGTGACCCATCCTCGGATGGTGACACGCTGACCAACGTGGTCCTTGAGCTCGGCGATGCGCGGCGTCGGGTCTGCCATGGAGAGGATCGAGGCGTACGAACAGTTGCTGAGAGCAGCTTACGAGCGGCTAAGCTGGTGTAACGACGAGCAATAAGGCTACAACTGGCGGTAAGATGATGGTACCCCGCTAGCGGCTTCGACCTTGCGGTGTTTTCCTTGCAATAGAGTTTCATTCCCGAACGTCCCACGCATCGCACATGACCCTGCGTTCGAGGCTCGGCGCCGGCCTCGTTACCATCGCCATCATTCTCGTTCTGCCGCTCGTCTTCGCGATCCGGTCACTCAACCGGTTGCACGAGGACGCGAAGGCATTGCGCGACCGCGAGTTTTCGGGGCTGCTGCTGATCGGGCGCGTCCGCGAGGGCCTCAACAATCTTCGGCGCGAGGAACTGGCGCTGTTGTTCTCATACAACAGTGCCGCGCGCGACACCGTCGATCACGAGCTCTCGCATCTCGGCGCCATGGCCGACACGCTCAGCCGCTTCCAGCTGCCGAGCTATGCGCAGGACATTCGGAGCGCGGTGCAGCAGATCCAGCAGGCCGCGCCGTCCGAGTATGCGGCCGCACTTGCTGGCGACACGGCGAAGGCAGACGCGCTGTCCGCCAAAGTGTTCGTGCCCGCGCTCAACCGCGCCGACTCCACCGCGACGTTTGCGGAGAGCGCGATTCGCGACCGAACGAGCAGCGTCGTCTCTGCTCAGACCACGGCGATCGGCCGGACGACGACGGTATCCGTCACCGCGCTGGCGTTGGCGCTGTTCATCGCCGCCGTGATCGCGATTCTCCTGACACGATCGATCAGCGAACCGGTGCTCGACCTGCGCGCGGGCATGACCGCCGTCGCCGACGGTGATCTGGACTTCAAACTGAGAATACCGAGTGACCGAACCGATGAGTTCGGTACGCTCGCCGAGAGCTTCAAGGAAATGACGCGGCAGTTGAGCGAGCTCGACAAGCTCAAGGCCGAATTCGTATCCGTCGCGTCGCACGAGCTCAAGACGCCGATCAACGTCATGATCGGATATCTGCAGCTGCTCGAGGAAGGCGTTTACGGCTCTCTGACACAGAAGCAGCTCGACGTGCACAAGACGCTCGTCGTTCAAGCCAACACGCTGCTCCGGCTCGTGAAGCAATTGCTCGACGTGAGTCGATTCGAAGCAGGCGGCGGCCGTGTCGAGCCGCGCAAGGTCGATCTCGACCACTTTCTCGCCGAGCTCGATGCCGCGTTTCACGTGCTGGCCGTTCAGCGCGAGATCACGTTCCAGGTCGAGCGGCGCGGGGATTTGCCGGATGAGGTATACTGGGACGTGGACCGCATCAACGAAGTGCTGGGCAACTTGTTGTCGAACGCATTCAAGTTCACCCCACGCAGCGGCCGGGTCGAGTTGGGGATAGAGCCGGTCGATGGCGGGATTCACATGGAAGTGCGCGACACGGGCGCCGGTATTCCGCCCGAACAGCTCCCGCGCATCTTCGAAAAGTTTTACCAAGCCGACAACCAACGGTCGGCGCACACGACTGGTACGGGCTTGGGACTTGCCATCGCAAAGCAAATCGTTGAAGCACACGGGGGAACGATCGCGTGCGACAGCACCGTGGGAGTAGGAACGACATTCTCGATCACGCTGCCTGTTCGGGTCGCGCGTCGTTCTTCGATGCAGCGCGCCATCACCGCGGCGGTGTGATGCGCACACCGTTGCGCCGCGTCGCGCTCGTCCTCGCGTCGGTCGTCGTCCCGCTACTCTCGAGCGGATGTGCCGCGCTGCATGCACGCTCGACACCCGCCCCCGCCGCCAACTGGCCGGCGACGCTCACGCAAGCGCAGTCCGACGCCGCGCACGGTGACTTCGACGGAGCCGACAGCCTGCTGGCTTCATTTGCCGCGCGCTATCCAGGATCGCCCCAGACGCTGGAGACGGCCTACTGGCGCGCGCTGTTCAAGATGGATCCCTCGAACCGTTCGGCGTCACTGACAACGGCGATCGCGTCGCTCGACGGGTACCTGCAGGACCCTCGTCCGCGCGACCACGTCGCCGAGGCGACGACGCTGCGCCGCGCGGCGGCCCAGCTCTCGGAGTTGAACAAGCTCGCCGCGAACGCGATGTCGCAGGTCCACGATGCAAAGGTGAATGCGGCGAATGCAACCGCCGCCGCCAGCGACGCCAAAGACGCGAAAGCCGCCGCTGATGCCGCGACGACCGCTGACGCGCAGGCGGAGATCAAGCGGTTGCGTGATGAGCTCGCGAAAGCGAACGCGGAGCTCGATCGGATCCGCAAGCGGCTGGGGCAGCCTCCGCCCCACCCCTAGCGCTGGGCGATGGGCGATGGGCGATGGGCGCTCGGCGCTCGGCGCTCGGCGGTCGGGTCAACCCACCCTGAATAATTCCAGCGAGCGAGCGTAGCGTTCGCCGAGGACTCGGCGAAGGTTTGCGTGCTCCGGACGATCCAGACTTGGGTCGCGTTCCAGGAGCGTTGTGGCGGCCATGCGCGCGCGTTCGTTCAACTCCTCGTCGCGCAGCGGGTCCGCGATGCGGAACGTCGGGACGCCGCTCTGACGTTCGCCGAACAGGTCGCCCATGCCGCGCATGCGCAAATCCTCACGCGCGATGTCGAAACCGTCATCCGTGCGCACGAACACGCTGAGCCGATCGGCGACCTCCGGACTCACGTCGCCGAGCAGAATGCAATACGACTCGTCGGCGCCGCGGCCGACGCGTCCTCGCAACTGGTGAAGCTGCGACAAACCGAAGCGCTCGGGATGCTCGATGAGCATGACCGTCGCATTCGCGACGTCGATGCCGACCTCAATTACCGTCGTCGCAACGAGGACGTCGATCTCGCCGTCGCGAAACCGTCGCATGATGTCATCGCGCTCGTCCGACGGAATGCGGCCGTGCAACAACGCGACGCGGCGATTCGCGAAGGGGCCGGCAGCCAGCAGATCATACATCGTCGTCGCCGCTTTGAGATCGGTCTTCTCCGACTCCTCGATGACCGGATAGACGATGTACGCCTGTCGCCCCTGCTCGATCTGCCGGTCGATGAACTGCAGCACGCGGGCGCGGCCCGATTCGCGGCGCAGCGCCGTCGCGATCGGCTGTCGTCCCGGCGGTCGCTCGTCGAGCATGCTGAGATCGAGATCGCCGTAGAGCGTGAGCGCGAGCGAGCGCGGAATCGGCGTGGCCGACATCAGCAATACGTCGGGCGCCTCGCCCTTTGCGCCAAGTGCCTTTCGTTGCTCGACGCCGAATCGATGCTGTTCGTCGATGGCCGCGAAGCCGAGCTTCGCGAAAACCGTCGCTTCCTGCACCAACGCGTGCGTTCCGACCACCAGTACCGGCTCGGCGCCCGCTAACTGGCGTGCGACCGCCTTGCGTTCGCGCGCGGGAAGGCTGCCGGTGAGCAGCAGCGGCGCAATTCCGAGCGGCTCGAGCAACTTCGTGAGCGTTCGATGATGTTGTTCGGCGAGCAGTTCCGTGGGCGCCATGATCGCCGCTTGATAGCCGCTCTCGATCGCCAGCAACGCCGCGAACAGCGCGACGATGGTCTTGCCGCTCCCGACGTCGCCCTGCAGCAATCGCTGCATGCGGCGGTCGCTGCACATGTCGGCGAAGATCTCGCGAATCGAGCGCACCTGCGCGCCGGTGAGCTCGAACGGCAGATCCTTCCGCAAGCGCGACGTGAGCGTTCGCTTGTTGTCGAAGCGAACACCGGCCCGCTTCTCCCGCGCGAGATCCTTGGCGCGCTGATGCAGCAGCTGAACGAAGAACAGCTCCTCGAAGGCCAGGCGCGCGCGGCCCTGCATCGCGTCGGCGATCGACGCCGGGCGATGCACCATGCGCAGCGCCTCGCCGATCGCCGGCACGCCGCCGAGTGCAACGATGTCCGGCGGCAGGTACTCGACGAGCTGCGGCAGCAGCGCGTCCAGATGCGTGTCGACGATCGAGCGAATGAGCTTGAACGACAGGCCCTCGGTCGCCGGATACACCGACAACACGCGTCCGTGGGCGGTCGCGCTGTCGTCGTCGCCCAGATTGACGAACTCGCGCGGCTGGAGCTGGCGTCCGTGGAAGAAGCGGACGTTGCCGGTGACGAGCAGCGCGTCCCCCTTGTCGATGGTTCGGTCCAGGAATGGCTGGCCGGGCCATGATACTTCTATCATTCCAGTTTCATCACGAAGCACCGCCTGGAAGATGCGAAGCCCCTTGCGCGTGGGAATGACGCCTTTCGAGATCACGGTGCCGATGACGGTGCCGTGCATCCCCGGCTCGAGCGACTTGATCGGGCTGACGGTGCTCGCATCCTCGTACCGATGCGGTACGTGAAAGAGCAAGTCGCCCGCGGTGACGATGCCGAGCCGCCGCAACGCGTCCGCGCGGGCCGGCCCGACGCCTTTGAGGTACGTGACCGGCGTCTCGAGATAGAGACGCTGTTGCGTGGGCCGCGAGGTGCTCACACGCTCACTCTTCCATGAGATCCTGCGCGAACGCCGACGCGTCGAACGGGACGAGATCGTCCGCGCCTTCGCCGACGCCAAGGAACTTGACGGGAACGTCGATCGCCTCGTGCACCGCGACCACCACGCCGCCGCGTGCGGTGCCATCGAGCTTCGTCACGACGAGACCCGTCACCGGCACCGCACCCGCGAAGGTCTTGGCCTGTTGCACCGCGTTCTGCCCGATCGTGCCGTCGAGCACGAGCAGGGATTCATGGGGCGCGCCCGGCAGCCGTTTCGTGATCACGCGCGCGACTTTCTTGAGCTCTTCCATGAGCCCTTCGCTCGTGTGCAGCCGCCCGGCGGTGTCGACGATCAACACGTCGGCGCCGCGCGCGACGGCGGCGTCGATCGCGTCGAACGCGACGGCCGCCGGATCGGTCCCCGCCTTGGCGCCGACGAATTCCGCGCCCGCGCGATCGGCCCACACCTTGAGCTGATCGATCGCGCCGGCGCGAAAGGTGTCGCCGGCGGCGACCATGACGCGCTTCTTCTCGCGCGCGAACCGCGACGCGAGCTTGCCGATAAACGTCGTCTTCCCCGCTCCGTTGACGCCGACGACGAGAATCACCGTCGGCGCGGTCGGCGAGAGCGTGAGCCCCGCGTCGTTGTTTCCGCTGCGCAGCGCCGCGTCGATGCCGTCCGCCAGCGCGGCACGGAACTCCTCCTGCGTCTTCACCTGGCCGCGTTTGGCACGACGTTCGACGTCCTCGACGAGCCGCAGCGTCACCGGCACGCCGAAGTCCGCCTCGAGCAACAGCTGCTCGAGCTCCTCCAGCGATCCCGCCGTCACGCCGCCGCGCGCGAGCACGGCGACGTCCATCAGCGCGACGTCCTTGATTCGCGACCAGAGCGACCGTTTCGGCAGGTCTCCGGACTTCTTCAATAACCGCATGCCGTTCCCCGAGACTATATCAATTCATTAATACTAATTTACTAACGCATGCCGCGGCGGCGCCGCAGCAGCCACTCCACGCACAACAGCACGATCGCCAGCGCGTAGGCCCATCCCTTGTCGCGCAGCCGCGGCGCCAGATCCGCCGACACCGTCCCGCGTACCGCGCCCTTCGACACCCGCGGCGCGCGCGGCAGCCATTCGCGCGACGGATTCACCGCCAGCAACGAGCTGCCGCCGCGCGTCACCGCCTCGTAGATCCCCGGCGGCAGCGGCCGCGTCTCCACCACGTTGCCATCGTTGGGGAAGCGGAGCATCAGCGAATCCACGCGTGCGCCACCGCGCGTACGCAACTCGACGCTCACGACCGAATCGCTGGGCGAGCCACGACGCCACCGCACCGGCTCGCCGGCGCGCAGCAGACGCTCGTCCGGCACCGCCGCACGCCGATCCGCGCGCTGCGCCGCCAACCAATCAAAGATACTTCCCCAGAGGGCGGTGAACGCGTCGGACGCCACGCCGCCGCGAAAGCGCCAGCGCCAGAGCCCGGAGGCCGCGATGATCGCGACGCGGCGCGGCTCATCGGTCCCGACCACGATCGGCTTCCGTTCATCCCCGCGCCCCTTTCGCGCTTCGACCGCGGTCCAACTTCCCTTCGGCGTCGTCGTCGCGATCCCGACGGGAGGCAAGCTGTCCCACAACAGACCGCTCAGCGCCGGCGCGAGCGGCGACGCCGGCGCCGCGGACGGATACCATTCACCCTCGGTGCCCGAGGTGACGATCAACGCCAACGGTCCACGCGTCGCCGAACGCGGCGGCCCGAAGGCCGCCGTGTCGCCGTGAATGATCGCCACGGGCGCCTCGCGCGTCGCGCGGCGCACCTCGGCTTCAGCGATGGGCGTCAGCGCACCTTCGACGCGCCACTCACCTGGCGCGACGCGAAAAAAACCGCGGGTCGGAATGCCGAGTGCGCCGCGCAGCACCGCGAGCGAATAGCGGGCGTCGAAGTCGGGTGACGTGGATACGAATACCGCGCTCGCCGCCGCCGACAGATCGATCGCCGCCGACAAGGTATCATTGCGCGGCTCGGCGTCTTCGGGGCTCGTCGATACGACGCGCAGAATTGCCGGCCCGGCCGCGCCGTCGAGGCGCACCTTGAACGACAGTGTGTGCTCGCCAAACGCGGGGAGCGAGTCGACGGGCGCTGTGGCGAGCGGCTTCCCGTCGAGTGACAGAGCGATCGTGCCGGGCCGCGCGCCTGCGTTGCCCGCCGCGACACCGACGCGCGCTTCGATCGTGTCGCCGCTCACGACGGCGCGCGGCACGTCGATCGACGTGACGGCGAGATCGCGTCTCGGCGGGTGCGTCACGAGAATGATGCGCGATCCGGCGGACAGGGCGCGCGCGGCGTCGGGATCATCGAGCTCGCCATCGGTGGCGACGATCAGCGGATGCCCCGCGGCGGACGCACGCTCGGCCGCGGGCCTCAGCGACGATGCCATGTCGCGTGGAACGGTCGTCGTATCGCCGCGGCGCGCGGAGTCGCCGAACGCGATGATCGACTCGGGATGCGCGCGAAGGAGCGAGTCGCGCGCCGCGCGCCAGGCGATCGTATCGCCGCGCCGCATGCTTTGTGAGACGTCGAGTGCTCCCCACGTCGACACGGGTTTCGCGCGCGCGGCGGGCGCATCGAGCACGAGCGCGACGACGATCGCCACCGCGACCACGCGCAGCAGCGCCGAGAAGGCGCTTGCCGGCGAGCGTAGCTCACGCAGGCCGTATTGGATGAGCGCGACGACGACGCCGGCGATGATGGCGACGAGCCAGGGAGACATTCGGTCTTAACCTAGTGCTCCGCGCTCGGTTTGGCCGCGAGTGAGCCGGCGCCGGAGGCGCCGATGGTTCAAGCGCTCCTTACATGCTCAGCGCGGTGCGCTGGCCATTCCCGCAAGCTTCTCAACGCCATTCACCGGCCCGTCCAGCTGAGCGAGCAGCTTGTCCTTGAACTGCTCGAACGCCGTCCGCTCATTCGCCGGAATCGGGTCGCCGCCCGTTGCCTTGAGCGCCACGCGCGGATCGCGCTGCTCGCCGTTTACGATCACCTCGAAGTGGAGGTGCGGCCCGGTGCTCAGGCCCGTGCTGCCAACGTTCGCGACATACTGGCCCATCGCCACGTGCGTGCCGACGCGAATGCCCGCCGCGTAGCGGCTCAAATGGCCGTAGCGCGTGACGAATCCATTGCGATGCCGAATCTCGAGCACGTTGCCGTAACCGTTGCTCCAGCCGGCGCGAATCACCACGCCGTCGCCGATCGCGCGCACGGGCGTGCCGTAGTTCGCCGCGTAGTCCAGGCCCTTGTGCATGCGCCATCCGCCAAGGATGGGATGCTCGCGGCCGCCGAACACGCTCGAGATGCGGCGGAATTCCAGCGGCGCGTGCAGGAAGGCGGCGCGCATCGACTTGCCCGCCTGATCGAAATACTCGCCCGTTGCGCCGTCGCTGTTGAAGTGCACGGCGTCGATCATGTTGCCCGACAGCTTGAACGTGGCCGCGATGACTTTGCCGATGCGCATCGCGCCCGTCGGCGCCACCGACCGCTCGGCGACGACTTTGAATTCGTCGCCCACCTGCAGGTCGCGGCTCATGTCGACGCGATACTCGTACACGTCCGCCAACGCCCAGGCAAGCTGCTGACGCGCGCCGCCAGGCAAATCATTCTTCGCGCTGGTGTTGATCGCGTCGTAGAGATTCGTATTGATCGTGCCGCCGACGATGATCGTATCCGTCGCCCACGCGAGTTTCTCTTCCGTACCCGTCCACGTATCGCCGTTGCGTTTGAGATGCAGCAGGCGATCGATCGACAGTTGGAGCGTCACTTCGTTTGGCGACGAATCGGCGGCTTCCGCCTTGATGGTGACGGGCATGCCCGCCGGAATGCGACGCGCATCGAGTGTCGTCGCGGCCTGAAGGGCGGCCGCGGCATCGTCGTCGCTGAATCCACCGCGCCGCAGGAGCGACTGCAGCGATTCACCGCGGCCGAGCGTGTCGAAGCGCAGCTTCCACGTGGGCGTGGCCGCCTGGGTGATGAGGACCTCGGCGGCCTTTCGCTCGGGTTCGGGAAGTTCTGGGGTAAAGCGAAGCGCGCCGGCGAGAGCCAGCGCGACCAGGCCGTACGTCAGGATGCGAACGAAACCCAGCTTCACGCGAGTTGCTTACTCCGGCGCGACGCGCATTTGCGAACAGTCGTCATAGTTCCTCACTCCGGCGCTGCGCGCCTTCGCTCGGAATTCCGCAGATACGCATCAGTCCATCTGCCTTCTGATGAACGTTGGGATCTCCATGTCGCTGAGATCACCGCGATCGTTCACGGGACGAGGGGCGCGCTGCGGCTCGGAGCGAGGCGCCGGCTGATTTCCGGTGACGCGCGCGGGACGATTGCCGGGGAATGGAATGACCGGCGAGCCCTTGGCCTGTGCGGGCGACGCACTTTCGCGCGCCGACGTTCCACCGACGTTGAGGGCGCGATCGAAGCCCGTCGCGATGACGGTGACGCGAATCTCGCCCTGCATCGCCGGCTCGTGCACGGCGCCGAAGATGATTTCCGCATCGTCGCCGACGGCGTCGTGAATGATTTCGTTGATCTGATGCACTTCGCCAAGCGTGAGATCGGCGCCGCCGGTGATGTTGACGAGCACGCCCGTCGCGCCGGAGATGGACACGTTGTCGAGCAGCGGCGAGGAAATCGCCTGCTGCGCGGCTTCCATCGCGCGATTCTCACCCTTGCCGACACCCGTGCCCATGAGGGCCGAGCCGCCGGCCTGCATGACGGTGCGCACATCGGCGAAGTCGACGTTCACGAGACCGGTGACGCTGATCAGCGACGAGATGCCCTGCGTCGCGTGGAGCAGCACTTCGTCGGCCTTCTTGAGCGCGTCCTGGAACGGAATGCCTTTGCCGACGACCGCGAGCAAGCGCTCGTTCGGCACGACGATCATCGTGTCGACGTTCTTGCGCATCTCGGCGATGCCCTGCTCCGCCTGGCGCATGCGCTTTCGTCCCTCGAAGAGGAACGGCTTGGTCACGATGCCGACGGTGAGCGCACCTGCTTCTCTCGCGAGCTCCGCGATGACCGGCGCCGCGCCGGTGCCGGTGCCGCCGCCCATGCCGCACGTGATGAACACGAGGTCCGCGCTCTTGAGCGCGCCCGAGACTTCATCGCGATTCTCATCAATCGCCTGGCGGCCGATATCGGGCCGCGCGCCGGCGCCAAGCCCGCGCGTGAGCTTCTTTCCGATCTGCACCTTCACGTCCGACTTCGACGTGATCAACGCCTGAGAATCCGTGTTCACCGAGATGAACTCGACACCCTCGAGGTGTTCGTCGATCATGCGATTGACGGCATTGCCACCGCCACCGCCGACGCCCACCACCTTCATGCGAGCGTTCTGGGTCGCGCTCTCTTCGAACTCGAAGATCATTGAGAGAGATCCGTACTTCGAAATGGTGGTGTGATCGGAACAGCGGGAAGGAGTGCTGCTACGGCGCGTTGAAGCTCGCTTCAGAACGACTGCGGACGGTCGAAATCGCTCGGGCAATATAACGCTTTCGAGCGCGCCAACCACTCCAATTTTAGGACGAGGAACCTGCGAAGAGATAACAACTTGGATGACGTACGGTTATCCACAATGTGACACGAGCGTGGCAGTTTTTTGATGCGTCATCCCGTCGCTAGAAAAAGTCCTGCAGCCAAAATTTTATCTTCCCGACGATCCCTTCCATCCCCTTCCCGCCCGGCATGCGCCGCGTCGCACCGATCCCGCCCAGCGCGATCCGACTCCCGCCGTACTGAGCGAGCCCGACCGCCGTCGCAAAACGAGGCGCTTCGACCGAATCCACCAAGCCACCGATGTTTTCGCTCGGCACGCCGACACGAACACCCGTTCCGAAGACCTCGCTCGCCAGTTCCGCTGCGCCCTGCATCGCCGCGGCGCCGCCGGTGAGCACCACCCCCGCGCTCAGCTTGCCCGCGAAACCCGCCGACGAGATGTCTCGCTGCACCAGGTCGAAGATCTCGTCCATGCGCTGGTGAATGATGTGCGCCAGCAACTCACGCGGAATCTGCCGATCGCCCTGCGCCACGGTACTCGGCAGCTGAATGACGTCGCTCGGATCGACGAGCGGCTCGTACGCGCACCCGTAGCGCTCCTTCAACCGCTCCGCATCCGCCTGCGTGACCCCCAGGCCGTGCACGATGTCGCTCGTCACGTTGTTGCCGCCGAACGCGATCGTTCCGAGATGCCGGATTTTTCCCTCGTAAAACACCGCGAGGTCGGTCGTTCCCGCGCCCATCTCCACGAGGCCGACACCGAGCTCTTTCTCGTCTTCGGTGAGCACGGCGAGCGAGCTGGCGAGCGGCTCGAGGACGAGCTCGCGCACCTTGTAACCCGCGCGCTCCACCGACTTGCGGAGGTTGATCGCCGGCGAGCTGCCGATCGTGACGAGATACATCTCCGTCTCGAGGCGCGTGCCGCTCATGCCGATCGGATCGCGAATGCCGACGTTCTTGTCGACCGTGTACTCCTGCGGAATTGCGTGCAGCAGCTCGCGATCCTGCGGAATTGCCTGCGCGCGCGCGACTTCGTTCGCCCGGTCGACGTCCGACTTGTCGATCTCGTCGTGATTCACCGCGACGATGCCTTTGCTGGTCATCGCCTGCACGTGCTCGCCCGCGATGCCGGCGTAGACCTCCTGCACCTGCGCCCCGGCCATGCGCTCGGCGTCCTGCATGGCCTTCTTGATCGAGCGCGTCGTTTCCTCGATGTCCGACACGACGCCGCGGCGCATCCCGGTGGTGCGCGCCTGTCCGACGCCCAGCACTTTGATCGTGGGATGCTTCGGAAGATCGCCCTCGACCTCGGCGATGATGGCCGTGGTCTTCGCCGATCCGATGTCGAGTCCCGCTACAAGCCGGTCAGGGTTCATAACTGCGGAATTCCGAGCGAAGGTGCGGAGTGGCGTAGCGGCTGTCTCGGCGGAATTCCGAGCGAAGGTGCGGAGCGCCGTAGCGAGGAACCATCATTGTAATCTGGCAACGACTTGATCCCGAAAACGAAGATCGAGCTCGAGAACGCGAAGCTGTTTACGCATCAGGTCCGCTTCGACGGGCTCGATCTCGGCGAGACGATCGAGTGTAACATCCTGGGTGGTACGCACGGGGATTTCCTTGAGCTGAAGCACCAGCTCATTGGGCGCCCCCGCGCGCCGCACGGTACTGACACGAGCATACAGATTCGGCAAACCCACGCGCATGGCGCCGAGTAATCGGAGCACGCCGATGTCGGGCTGCATGATCACCGGCGCATCCACAGAGACTCGCGTGGGATCGATCGGCAACGCGACGCCGCGTTCATCATACACACGAAAGCCGCCGTTCGCAGGCACGAGGGCGACGGGAGCGCGCTCGGTGACTCGAATCACGAGCGTTCCCGGGAGTTTACGCTCGACGTGGGCGCTCGCAATCTCCGGCTGCGACAGAATGCGGCGCTCGAGCGGGCCGGTTGGATCCCACACCGACTTCATCGTATCGACGTGGAGACGGTTGAGGATGTCGTTCGGCGCGACGTAGCGCGCACCCATGATCTCGATGCGATGCACGTGAAAGAACGCCATGCGGCGCATCAGCACGGGCCCCCACAGCGGCGACGACACGACGAGCAGCGCCGCGATGCCGATGAGGCTCAGACGGAGCATCCGGCGCCCGTCACGCGCCGCGGGACGCTCCTCGTCGCTCACTTGCTCTCCAGGCGCTCGAGGAGCTCGGGCCCGGTGCGCGTGATGTCGCCGGCACCGATCGTCACGACGACGTCGCCTTCGCGCACGGCGCCGGCCAACGCTTCGGCGAGCGTGCCGCGCTCGCCGCGCCAGGCCAGCGTACCGCCCGACGACTTCAGTGCGTCGCCGATCAAGCCGGACGTCACGCCTTCGATCGGCTGCTCGCGCGCCGGGTAGATCTCGGTGAGGTATACGAGATCCGCCGCCGCGAGCGATGCCCCGAACTCGCGCGCGAAGTCGCGCGTGCGCGTGTACAGATGCGGTTGAAACGCGGCGATGATTCGTCGGCCCGGAAACGCAATGCGCGCCGTCGCGAGCGCAGCCTGCACTTTCCCGGGATTGTGCGCGTAATCGTCCACCACCGCGACGCCGCGCGATTCACCGAGTCGCTGAAATCGCCGCTCGACGCCGGCGTAACTCTCGAGCCCGCGCGCCATGTCCGGAACCTTGGCACCCACCGCGAGCCCGGCGGACAACGCGGCGAGCGCGTTCAGGACATTGTGACGGCCGGGAATGCGCAGCTGCACGTCGCCCAGCGCTTCGTCATCGAACACGACGTGAAACGTCGAGCCGTTCGGTCCGAGCGAGAGATTCTTCGCGACCACCCGTGCATCCGCCGAGTCGATGCCGAAGCGAATGACCTCGGTGCTGCTCGGGGTGATCATCGAGCTCGCGCCGGCATCGTCCGCGCACAACACGATCGTTCGCGCGCCGCGCGCAAATTGCGCGAACGTGCGCTTGATGTCGGCGAGATCCGCGTAGATGTCGAGATGGTCCGCGTCGATGTTGTTCACCACCGCGACGGTCGGCGAGAGTGTGAGGAACGATCGATCGTATTCGTCGGCTTCGACGATGTAGAGACGATCGCTGCCGGGGTGCAGATTGCCCTGCCACGCCGATACCCGGCCGCCCGCGAGCGCGGTTGGTGTTCGTCCGGCCGCATCGAGCGCGGCGGTCGTCATCACCGTCGTCGTGGTCTTGCCATGCGTGCCGGCGATCGCGATGAGCTCGCGCCCGGCGGTTGCTTCGCCGAGTGCTTCGGCGCGGCGAATGACGGGAATGCCAAGCTCGCGCGCGCGCACGAGCTCGGGATGATCCTTCGGCATGGCCGACGTGACGACGAGCGCGCGTGCGCCGGCGACGTGCGCGACGTCGTGGTTCGTGACCTGAATGCCGAGTCGCTCGAGATCCGGCGCGCTTTCGGGATGCGCGTCGCAGCCGGTGATCGGCACGCCCTGACGGAAGAACAGCTCCGCCAGCGCGTTCATGCCCGCGCCGGCGATTCCGACGAAGTGGATGGGACGCGTGTCGGATGGATCGATCAGAGGCATGGACATGAAACTAAGTTGTCGTGCCGAGAGGTGTCATCCTGACCCTGAGCGTAGCGAAGGGGAAGGACCCCTTGGTCGCCGAGGAGAACTCCTCCGCCGCGAAAGGGGTCCTTCGCCGCGCTCAGGATGACAGCAAATGCAGTATCCTCCGCGCAATCTCCGCTGCCGCATTGGGCCTCGCGCGCGCGGCCGCACCGGCCGACAACCGGTCCATCTCTCCCGGGGACTCGAGCAGCTTGCGCACGGTGGCATCGAGTCGTTCGACCGTGAACTGCGCCTGCGGAATGTGAATCGCCGCGCCGGCGCGCTCGAGCGTCACGGCGTTCGTGCTTTGATGATCCGCCGCGGCCGTCGGCAGCGGAATCAGGATCGCGGGAATCTCCCACGCGAAGAGCTCGGCGGTCGTCATCGCCCCCGCGCGCGCGACGGCGAGATCGGTCGCCGCATACGCCTCGCTGATCGGCGCGAGATAGTCGCGCACGCGCACGCGCGGTCCCTCACAATGCTTGAACTGTTCGTACGTCGCGCGCCCCGTTCCCCAGATAACGTATAGGTTTTCGGGAAGCGAACGATCGACCCACTCCGCGACGACCTCGTTGATCGCGCGCGATCCCTGGCTGCCTCCGTAGACGAGCAGCACGTGGCCGCCGGTCGGCGGAAATCCCCACTTCACTCGCGCGGCCGCGCGGTCCGGGCGGGGCGACGGCGGCGGCTCGATCGGCGCGCCGGTGTCGATCAGCGAACCTGGATGATGCGACGTCAGCACGCGCGCCGCTTCAGGAAAGTTGAGATAGATCTCGCGCGACCAGCGGCTGAACGCGCGCGCGGTGAGTCCGGGAAAGCTGTCGCCCGCCTGCTGCACGATGGGAATGCGGTGCATCACGGCGTACGCCAGCGCGAGCCCCGCCGCATAGCCGCCGGTTCCGACGATCAGGGCGGGCCGCTCCTGCTTCACCATGGCGGACAGCCGCCGCCACGACGTCGACAATCCCGCCACCGTCTTCGCGTTGTTCCACACCGCCGTTCGGTAGAGCGGATGGAGATCGAGCAGCAGATATGGAAATTCAGTCGTCGGCAGCACCGTGCGCTCGATGCCGCGCTGCGCGCCGATGAAGAACGGCTCGACCGACGCATCCGCCCGCACGAGGGCGCGCGCGATCGCGATGCCTGGATAGAGATGCCCGCCGGTGCCCCCACCCGCGAAGACGATGCGCGTCATGGCCCGTGCGAAGTGCGGGACTTATGCCGCGGCGACGGCGAGCGGGTCCGTGGCGCGGCTGCCCATCACGCGTTCCTTCTCGCTGCCGATGTTCACGAGAATGCCGGTGAACAACATCGTCAGGACGAGATTGGAACGGCCGTACGATACGAACGGCAACGTGAGACCCGTGGTCGGCAACAGACCGATGACCACGCCGATGTGCAGAAACGCGGTGAGCACGGTCGTGAACGTCAATCCCACCGCCACGAGCTGCAGGAACGGCGAGCGCGCCTTCCGCGCGATTCTGAAGCCGAACAACCCATAGATCGCGAACGCGATCGTGATGCCCGCAAGCCCGACGAATCCCCACTCCTCGCCGATGTTGCTCGCGACGAAGTCGCTATAAGGAAACGGAACGAAATACGCTTGCTGCATGCCCTCGCCGAAGCCGCGCCCGAACCAGCCGCCCGATCCGACGGCGATCAACGACTGCTGCAGCTGATAGCTGATGTCAGCCGGCGCCTGCCCGGGCTCGAAGAACGCGGTCAAACGCGCGAGCGCGTAGCGCCACTTGTCGATCTTCGTGATGGCAATCGGAAACATCATCGCGCCGAGCGCCACGAAGTGGCTCATGCGCGCGCCACCGACGAAGAGCAGCAGTGCCATCAACAGGAAATACAGCATCGACACCGACAGGTCCGGCTCGAGCGCAGCGAGCGCGGCCAGGAGGCCGATGACGACGAGGAATGGAACCAGGCCCTTGCTGAAACGCTTGAGGCTGTCGCCCTTCTTCACGATCAGCATGGAACACCACACGACCACCGACAGCTTTCCGAATTCCGACGGCTGAAACGACGAACCAATCAGGAATCGGCGCGAGCCGTGAATCACCGGCGCGAACTTCGCCGGCAGCACGAGCACCGCGAACATCGTCGCGATCGTGAACCACATCAGCGGCCACGCCCATTCACGCAGTTTCTCGGCATCGAACTTCGCGGCGATGGCGAACACCACGATGCCGGCGGCGACGCCGCTCAATTGCTTGAGGAGAAAGTAGGCGCTCTGGCCATTGTGGTCGTTGGCGGCGACGAAGGCGCTCGCGCTGTACAGCACGGCGAGGCCGAACGCGGTGATGATGGCGCTCACGAGCACCATGCCGCGCGCCTCCGGGCCCATTTTCCACCGTTCGCGAACGGCGGATGCCGCGACCGCCTTCATGCGTGGTCGCGCGCCGCTAGCGGGAGACGACGGCAAGCCGCTTGAACTCCCGGCCCCGTTCTTCATAGTTGTCGAACATGTCGTAGCTCGAGCAGGCTGGAGAGAGAAGCACGACGTCTCCGGGCTGCGCAAGCTGGCGTGCGGCCGCGATGACGTCCTCGAACGACGATCCGAGCCGGGTCAACGGCACGACGCCATGAAGATCCTTCTCGATGAGCGGCGCTGCTTCACCGTACGCGATCACCGCGCGTGCCGTCCGCTTGAGCTCGGGCACGAGATCGGTATATGGCGCGCCCTTGTGCTTGCCGCCCAGCAACAGCACCGTCGGCTTGGTCATTCCGCGCAACGCGATGCGCGTCGACTCGACCGTCGTCGACTTCGAGTCGTTGATCCAGGTCACCCCACCCTGTTCGGCCGCGGTCTCGATTCGATGCTCCAGCGCCGAGAAGGTCGCGAGCGCGCCGCCGATCTTCTTGAGCGCCTGCTCGCCCCGATGATCGCGCTCGGCGATCATCACCGCGAGCGCGGCCGCGAGTGCGTTCGCCACGTTGTGGTCGCCGAGCAGCGGCAAATCCCGACGATCCAGAATCGGGTGCCCCAGCACGCACAGCCGGTCCTTGTCGCGATCGTAATACGCGTCGCTCTTGCCACGCACCGAAAATCGGCACTGCATGCCGGTTACGTGCTCCGTCATGGACTGCACGTCCGAATCGTCGGCGTTCGTGACCCAGTGCGATGCCGCTGTCGCGTTGCGGAAGAGCAGCGCCTTGTCGCCGTAATACTCCTCGACGCTGTTGTACCGGTCGAGATGATTCGCCGAGAGATTCGTCAACACGCCGACCTCGGGATCGATGCTCGGGGTATCGTGCAGCTGAAACGACGACACCTCGAGCGCCACCCACTCGGGCGGCTGCTTCGCCATCGCCAGCTCCGTCAGCGGGGTCCCGATGTTCCCCGCCGTCTCCGCGCGACGACCGAGTGCCTTGAGGAGGTGGCCCATCAGCGCCGTCGTCGTCGTCTTGCCGTTGGTGCCGGTGACGGCGATGTATTTGAGACTCGGCAGAAATCGCAGGCCGATCTCGATCTCGCTCACGATGTCGACGCCCGCCCGGCGCGCGGCGACGAAGGGCGCGGCGTCGGGCGGCACACCGGGACTGGCGACGACCAGCTTGCAGCGCGCGATGCGCTCGAGATCGTGTCCGCCCAGCTGCACGTCGACGCCGTCATGATGGAGCTCGACCGCGGTTTGTTCGAGCCGTTCGTCGCGCGAGTAGTCGGACGCGTACACGTCCGATCCGGCGCGTGCCAGCAACTGCGCCGCCGACCGTCCGCTGCGCGCCAGGCCGACCACCGCGATTTCCCCACCGAGCCATTCCGACCGCATCGCCGGATCCGAATTACGCATCACGCCCTCTCATCTCAATTTGAGAGTACTCAGCGCGAAGAACGCGCAGAGAATGCCGATGATCCAGAATCGTACGACCACCTGCGTCTCCGCCCAACCGATCTCTTCGAAATGGTGATGCAGCGGTGCTCGTCGAAAGACGCGGTGGGCTTGAGCATACTCCAGCCCGCGACGCTGTTTCAGATACTTGAACACATAACGCTGCACCACCACCGACATCATCTCCGCAACGAAGAGCGCGCCCACGAACGCCAGCACGAACTCCGACTTGAGCAGCAGCGCGATTCCACCCAACGCACCGCCCAGCGCGAGCGCACCCGTGTCGCCCATGAACACCTGCGCGGGGTGCGTGTTGAACCAGAGAAATCCGATCAGCGCGCCCACCATGCCGAGGCAGAACACGGTGAGCTCGCCCGAATCCTGAAGGTTGAAGACGCCCAGATAACGACTCAGGTCCACGCGACCCATGATGTACGCGAAGATCGCGAACGTACCGAAGGCAATCGCCGAGAGTCCGGCGGCGAGACCGTCCAACCCGTCGGTGATGTTCACCGCGTTCGTGGTACCGATGAGGATGAACGTCGTCCACGCCACGTAGAGAAACGCGAACTTCGGCCACCACACGAGCAGGACGTACTTGAGAAATGGCAGCGTCGACGACGCGCCCGGCAGATTCGGCGACAACGGATGCTGCCACAGATACCAACCGAGCGTCACCCCGGCAACGAACTGGCCGGCGAGCTTGTACTTCTCGACCAGCCCGCGATTTTTTTCGCCGCGCCGCTTCTGCCGCAGCTTGAGCGTGTCGTCGAGAAATCCGATCAGGCCCATCCAGATCGTGATCGCGATCGCGATCCACAAGTACGGATGGCTGATGCTGAACCGCCCCCAGAGCGCGATGGACAACAGCGAGCTGCCCAGAATGATCAAGCCGCCCATCGTCGGCGTCGTACCCTTCGCGGCATGCGAGTCGGGCGTTCCTTCGCGCACGACCTGGTGCATCGACTGCCGCTTCAGCGCCGCCATGATGATCGGACCGACGATGAAGGACAGGAGCAGTGCCGTCACCGCCGCGCCGACCGCGCGCAGAGAGATGTACTGGAAGACGTTCAGAACTTTGTATTGTCGGGAGAGCGGGTACAAAAATGAGTAGAGCATTAGCAAATCAAAATGGCGGAATTCCGAGCGAAGGTGCGAAGCGCTGTAGCGAGGAACGATAAATCAAAATGTCACGCGCGTTGACCCGCCCACTCCGTGATCGGACCCACCAGACGCTCGAGCCGCATGCCTCGCGAACCTTTGAGGAGGATAACCGCTTCGGGTTCCAGCCGCGGCGAAAGCGCCCGCCACAGTCCATCCACGTCGTCGGCGGTAATGACGCGCGAATCCCCGGGTGCGATACGCCCCAGCGCGGACGCGAACTCGCCGATGGCGGCCACGATCTCCAATCCGGCATCGAGCGCGTCGCGCGCCACGTCCTCGTGCAGCCGCGGCGTCGATGGACCCAGCTCCAGCATCGTCCCCAGCACCGCCACTCGCTGACGACCGGCGCCCGCGTGCTGGAGCAGCTCGATCGCCGCGCGTGCCGAGCCCGGATTCGAGTTGTACGCGTCGTTGATCAGTGTCACTCGCCCGACTTGCTCGACACTCGACCGCATCGGCGGAACGGGCATCGACGCAATGCCGCGCGCCGCGTCGGCGGCCGTCACGCCGATCTCGCGCGCCACGGCGAACGCCAGCATCGCATTCCGCAGATTGTGCACGCCGCGCAGCGGTACGGTGAGCTCGACGTCGTCGATGGTCAGGCGTCCGCGTCCATCGGGCTCGACACTCCACGACCGCGGGCGGACATCGCCCGCATCGAGACCGGCACTCACGACTCGCTCCGCCTTGTCGCGCGCCGCCTGGACGACGTCGGTCTGCGCCGCGGGGACGATCGCGGCGGCAACTCCATCGGTCCCCGCCATCTCTTCACGCAGCACGCCGGCCAGGTCGCCCAATCCCTCGAGGTGCTCCTCGGCGATCGACGTCACCACCGTGATGTTCGGCTCGACGATCGCGCGCAGCCGCGCGACTTCACCCGGCTGGTTGGTACCCATCTCGATCACCGCCACGTCGACCGACTCGGGCATCGCGAGGAGCGTCAGCGGCACGCCGATCAGGTTGTTCAAATTGCCCGTCGTCGCGTGAACCTCGAGCACGCCGCCAAGCGCCGCCTTGAGCAACTCTTTCGTGCTCGTCTTTCCATTCGTGCCGACGACGGCGATGACGGGTTTCATCAACGCACGGCGATGGAACGTGCCGAGCGCGCCCAGCGCAACGAGCGTGTCGCGCACCTCGAATACCGGAACGCCGAGCCTCGCGGCCTTGCCCGCCTGCGAGACGACGAGACCCGTCGCGCCGTTCGCGACCGCCTCGGCAAGAAAATCGTGCGCGTCGAACCGCTCACCAACGAGCGCCACGAACAAATCGCCCGGCTCGATGGTTCGCGTATCCGTCCACACGCGGCCAAACGTCCCTGCTCCGCGCGGCAAGTTCACCGGCGCCAACGGAGTCAGTGCGTGGGCGACGCGATCGAGCGACCAGAACGTCGATTTGGCGACGACCGGAGGTGCGGTGCTCATCGCGTGTTCTCATGCGCGCCCGATCGCGCGCTCCCATGCGCGATCTCGGCGGACAGCTCCCCGACGATTTGCTTTTCGTCGAAGGGCAGCTTCTCGGTGCCGCGAACTTGATACGTCTCATGTCCCTTGCCGGCGAGGACGATCACGTCGCGCGGCGACGCGATCTCCAGCGCGCGCGCGATCGCCGCGCGCCGGTCCTCGATACGCTCGTGATTCGTGCCGTGCATGCCGGTGAAGATCTCGTCGAGAATGGATTCGGGATTTTCGGTGCGCGGATTGTCGCTCGTGACGATCACCAAATTCGCCTTCGCTTCCGCGATGCCGCCCATCACGGGTCGCTTGCCGCGATCGCGGTCGCCACCGCAGCCGAACACCACGATCAAGCGTTCCGGCGCAAACGGACGCACGGCATCGAGCGCGCGAGCGAGCGCGTCCGGCGTATGCGCGTAATCGCGCAGCACCGTCGGTGAATCGCGCAGCACCTCCAGCCGCCCGGGCACCTGCGGCATCGACGACAACCGTTCGCCGATGCGCGCATTCGGAACGCCGAGCGCGTACGCCGCGGCCGCGGCGCCGAGTGCGTTGATGACGTTGAAGTCGCCGATGACCGGAAGGCGAACTCGTGTCGAAGCACCGTCGAGCACGACATCGAATTCGCTCCCCCGCGGACCGAATTGAATGTGCTCCGCGTGAACCTCGGCGCTTGGCACCCGTTCGCTGAATGCCACGCGACGCCGGTCCGTCTTGAGCGCGGCCCACGCCTTGTCGTCGAGATTGTAGACGACGGTGCCGTGCGGGAGCAGATGCTCGACCAATCTCGCCTTGGCCGCGAAGTAGCGCTCCATCGTGCCGTGGTAGTCGAGATGATCGCGGGTCAGGTTCGTGAACCCGACGACGTCGAAGAACACGCCATCGACGCGGCGCTGGTCGAGCGAATGCGACGAAACTTCCATCGCAATGCGGCGCACCCCGGCGTCGTGCAGCGCGCGAAAGATGCGCTGCAGCTCGATCGGCCCCGGCGTCGTGAGTCCGCCGCCGCCCTCGAGTGGCTCGCCCTCGCTGCCGATCAGCACCCCGAGCGTACCGATCGACGCGCTGCGCGCGCTCGGTTCGTCGAGCAAGTGGCGCAGCATGTTGACCGTCGTCGTCTTGCCGTTCGTGCCGGTGATTCCGACCAGCTGCAGCTCGCGCGCGGGAAATCCGTACGCCGCCGCACCGGCGATCGCCGCTGCGCGCCGGCCGTCGTTCACAACCAGTGCGGGCAGCGTGGTGCGCGCCGCATCCTGCACGATCGCCGCGACCGCGCCCGCGTTCGCGGCAGCGTCGAGGTAGTCGTGGCCATCGCGCTCACTACCACGCACGGCGACGAACAGGTATCCGGGGCGAACCGCGCGACTGTCGTCGGTGATGCCGGTCAGCGCTTTCGCGTTCCCGGCCACCGCGCCGCGCCGCTCGACGAGAAGGCCTGCCTCGGCGAGCGCCTGCGCGAGCGTATCGATGTCAGCGTGCATTCACGTGCGTTCAGTAGTCGAAGAGCAGTCGAACCAGAGTTCCAGTGGGTGCCAGCTCGCCGGCCGACGGACTCGTCGCTGAGCCGCCGCCTGCCGCGCGCGCGAGCTGCACGCGAAACCCCGCATTGTGCAACGACCGCACCGCGTCGCGGAGCGGCAAGCCGCGGATGTCGGGAACGGGGTGCATCGTGCGCGGTGCCGGCGCGCTCGCCGGCATCGGCAGCGTCACCACAATAGGGACGCTGGCGTCGTCGGCGGCTGTGTCGGTGGTCACCGCCGGCGGGCTGGTCCGCGCGTTTTGTTCGACGGGAACGGCCTGC